>JBATLS010000192.1:0-10337 GCA_049289435.1 Saprospiraceae bacterium
TTAACTTTACACCAGACGGGTGAAACAAAAATTTGATCTTTCGATCGGTTGACAATGCAAAGATGTAGGGTGATGGAATCTGTAGTCGTTTATTATACGGTTAGATACGTTTGTAAGCGTATCTATATGTGTACAAATGATAAAAACATGATATAAATACGTGATAATCAGTATGTTATATTATTTTCATAAAATTTGCATTTTTCATAAAATTTTCATAAAAAATATATTTTTAAATTTTTGCTAGCGGTTTTTTCCTTTACTTATGAAAGTATAATCATATCGCAACTCATGAAATAGGTTGATTTTATGTAATTATTTTGATAACCAGGCTTATAAGTTGTTTTTGTTTATACTTTAGTCAAGCGAGTCTTTCAGGGCATTTCCTAAATAATTTAGATTTTATAAAAAAAATACGTGCCCCTAACATTCATTCTGCACCTACACTTAGCGACCATTTGTATTTGACCGCCAAGTACCTGATGCTCATGACCACAGACATGGAGAGTAACATACTGGATAAATTATTTGGCCAAAAATAGTCCAAAGGGATGAAACAAATCCCACAGAGCAGACAAGCACTCGCATAAATTTCTTTTCTAAATATTAACGGTACATCATTGGCAAGGACATCTCTAATCACGCCACCAAATACAGCTGATGCCAAAAGGCAATCGTAGTAAATCTAGTAGTGATCAGAGGATGACATCAAACTCATCATCTTCTTCAGTGGCCATGGATACTAAAGCTTCTGTTCTGATTTTGGCCATCTCTGTAAATATCTGCTTGATTCGTTCTGACGTTTTTTCCATACTAAATCGCTCCACATCTGCAAGTGACTGAATACCGCTGCCATCCCTAAATTTATAGGTTTGTTCCATGAGTTGATATTCATATTTTACAGATATTCTTTCATTCATGACAAATACGGTGGTTTTGATGCCATCGATGTCAAATTCGCCGATGATCCTCATATATCTTGATGTTTTTGTAAAATATGTTGACTAAATAGGGCATATAGTTTGGCCAGCTCACTATGATCATGTAGCAATGTTAGGTGTTTTTGGACTGTGTGGGTATCTCCTCTGGCAGCAGGACCCGTTTGTACCATTGATGGATGCTGGACGGCCAATGCCTTGTGTGCCGTCTCCTGAATAAGGGGTGACAAGAGTTCAAAATCAATATTTTTCTGATCGCAATAGTCCGCTGCCAGAGTATAAATATGGTTGGTGAAATTATTTACCATCACAGCTGCGAGATGCAAATGAGTTTTATCAGCATCGGTAACTACGTTGAAGTCCGAATGGATGTCTTTAGCTAATGTCTTTAGTGTATTTTCTGCATAGTTATTATTTGTAGTGATCGCAATAGGAAGATTTTTGGATGCTGTAGGTACAAGTTTCGTCAGACTCTGGATAGGCCAAAAACACCCATAATTGATGGCATATTTTGACAAAACTGCTGATGAAACACTACCGGAACAATGCACCAGCATCTGATGCTCATTTAATCGGAAGGGGACCTGTCCAGCTACTTCATCGATGTAATCATCATTGACACAAAGGATATATATAGAAGCATTGCGATTTACGTTGATGATGTCACTGTAATATTTGACGTTATCACCCAAATTTTCAAACAGTGCTTTGTCTCTTTCAGGATGCCTTCCAAATACATTCACAGTTACTTTTTGTAAAGTACTAAACTTTAGAGCCAAATGCCAAGCGACATTACCCGACCCAATGATAACTACCGAACCAATCATCTTTGTTTTGTCCTGATGCGATGTCCTGCCGCAAAAAATAATCCAAGCATCATCATAATGGAACCCACCCAAAACAAATTGATTCCCGGAAATATCGTGGCCTGCAAGATCAGATAGTCAGAACGGGGTACTTCTGTAGCAATAGCAAGCTTGACATCATTGGTTTTTCTTTTATCTTTTGCAATCTTAAATGAAAATTCTTCTTTGGCAGGGTCTATGTTGCTGAATCTAATGTGCAAACCTGTCTTGCCAGAGTAATGTTTGATACTCATAGGCTGATTGTCTCTGATGATATAGATGGGCGAACCTTCTTCGCGAGTCTGACCGTCGCTGATGCTCAGCTGTGCTCCTATGGCTATATCACCTTCCGTGTGTTGATAATTGTGATGCACTGGGTTTTTGTCAAAGCCCATCAAGTCAATTTTGTAACCTTCGTAGTCAAAATAACCCCCTCCCTTGATCGTAAACTCCTGATAATCGAGTGACTCTTCAGCAGTAAAGAAATCATCAAGGACAGATTCGCCAAGTTTGACTTTGATGGCTGCTTGGTCGATAGCTGCCGGGTAATTATACATGAGGGCACCCTCCAATCCCAAAGCAGGTTGAAGCACATAGGTAGTATCATTTTTAGTATCAAATATCTCCAAATTTACACCTATTCCTGCGTCATGAGTGTGATCTAAAAACTCTTTATTGCTTGGGTCAAAAGTGATATCTATAGGTTTTATAATCAGGTCGGCTATATGCAATGTATCATTCAATCCTATTTGGTATGAAACAAATTTGAGAGAATCTTCTATGGCTTTCGCCTTTTCCATACTTTCCAGACTAGGAGGCAGTCCTACCACACAGGTAAAGATATCTTTGGTAAAATAATTTTTTGTATCAGGGTTGTATGCAGCAACTTTTGAAAAATCATTGGAATACACAGCATTAGGGTGCAAGGTGATTTCTTCAGTGATCTCAAGGCTGTCATTGATCTTCTTGAAATTGATGCTATATCTTCGCTCTCTATCTACCAAAGTATCAGATTCGTAGGTGATGAGATATCCTTGCGAAAACAATGGCTTACCCTTGATCAGTTGTACATATTTTTTCAGGTCTTCATCAGTAAACATACCTTTGAAAACAAATGGATTGGTAGATATCGATTTTTGATTCAATCCACTGGCGACGATCCCTACTACCATCATACCAAAACCCAAGTGTGCGATACCAGCATAGGCCAGTTTGAAATTGCCTTTGACGACATGGATCAAATAATCTACATTGGCTACGATACTAAACAAACCTGAGAAGGCAAGTACCACAAATTGCCAGCTAAAGTAATCCAACCAAAAAGATAGCAAATAAGTGAGGATCGAGCTAATGAGCGTCGTCCATCCCATTTTTTTGGCGAAAGCAACTTTTTTCATTTCCCAGTTGACCCCATGGTATCTCAGTAGAAGTGACGCAGACGAAAGGATGGCTATAAATACTGCAATCCAGAGTTGATATTTATTATAGTGTTCGATAACATCCTGGATGACCCTACCTTCATAAGCAGGATTAAAATAGGTCATGATCTTGTTATATACCGGCAATGAGGTAGAGGTGGAAATCAAAATAGTGCTAAATAATAAGACCAATGACCCTATAAACATCCAAAATTCTCTGCTTTGAAGTGTTTCTTCTTGCTTGGGGCTAGTAATACTCTTATATCGATATATCAGACCACCGAAACCTATGACTGCAAAAAAAGCGATCAAAAATATCAGCTGCCACTCCAATCCCATCTCTGTAAATGCATGAGCAGATGTATCACCTAGCACTCCGCTTCGTGTCAGGAAAGTAGAATAAAGGATCAATAGAAAAGACAATAAGTAATACAAATATACAGATCTGGTCGCATAGCCTGTACTTTTGGAGATGAGATGCACATGTATTCCTGCGATCATAATAATCCAGGGGACTAAAGATGCATTTTCTACAGGATCCCATGCCCAGTATCCACCAAATGATAAAGCTACATAAGCCCACAAACTACCCATCAGAATGCCCGTGCCCAATATGCCAGCAGAAAATAGTGACCAACGCAATGATTGCTTGAGCCATTCTTTGTGTTCACCCAACCAAAGCCCGGCAAAAGCAAAAGCAAATGGTACAATGGTGGATGCAAAGCCAAGAAATAATGTTGGAGGATGTATCGTCATCCAGTAGTTTTGGAGCAAGGGATTCATGCCTCGACCTTTGATCAGGCTAAGATAATCGGCATTGGCGAAGATTGGGGCTTCATTGATCTGACGGAGTAGGGTAGTGGGATTGCTCCCAATTTTTATGGCATCATCACCCCAAGGTATATGTATGCCAAGCAGCATACTCATCAGAATGACCTCAGCTGCAGCGATCGAAAATAAGACAGGAGCTTCAAGCTTTCCAGTAGTTTTTGTCAATATCACTCCGAGTACCACATGCCAAAACATCCAGAGCATGAAGCTTCCTTCTTGGCCTTCCCAAAATGCCGAAAGTATATATTTTAATGGAAGGTCTTCAGATACATGGTCAAATACATAAGAATATTCGTACATGTGATTGTACATGGCATAGAATATCAATGCCATCAACCCAAAAAGTGTTGCTCCATGAGTATAGAAAGCATATCGGCCTATTTTTTTCCATCCATCACCGACCGTAGTTACTTTACCACGTACAGACAAAAAATATGCTACACTTGCCAGCAACGCTGATACAAATGAGGTGATGATAAATAAATGTCCGAGCTCACCCAACCAAAGGTGTTCTCCGATATATTGAATTTCTTGCATGTTGGGGGGGTATTATCCTTTCGACTCTTTTACAGCGATTTCTTCGTCCTTATATTTGCTGGGACATTTCATCAGTATTTCATTGGCATTAAATACACCGTCCTTCATCTCGCCAGTGACGACGATTTGTTCCGACATTTCAAAATCCTGTGGCTTGGGCTTGTGTAGGATGACTTTTTTTTCTTGACCGTCGTTATCTTTCATAAAAAATGAAAATTCATTGGGGTTGTTTTCGGGGTCATATACCATAGGTTTGTCTTTGGACAGGTGGCCGACTATTTTGGAAGTTTGCCCTGATTTTTCAGCTACATTAAAACTGGCGTAAGTGCTTACATCTTTGGATACGCTCATGAATACAACGATACCGATGACGATGAAAGATAGTGCAATTATTACATTTCTATTCATGATGGTGTAAATATTTGATTTTGAATCGCAAAAATACGTATTCTTATCTTATAAGACTAAATATTAACAATTGTTTAGACTTAGTAATAGTCAATAGAGCATAATTTGCGAAATTTTTAATTTTCGGCTGCACCCAATTATATTTACTTTGGGTATAAATATTCTAAATACAAAATGGTAGTTTTCTGTGTATTAGCTCCTTAAAAATTACTGCTCATATTTGATATTGACCTTATACCTGGAGTCAAGTATGCCGAGTTCCCGAGCCACGGACGGGCTGATGAATAACTCGATTTCGTCCTGATATGTCCCAGTAGGGATTTTACCCAATACCTTGGCTTTGAGATGGGTTTTGACCATAGGATTGTAAATATCCATCCACGAGCCAGGACGAGCCTGATTGTGCAGTACGAATAGGCTGCTGTTGCCTTCATAGGTTTTGTCCCACATCCCTATTACATCTGAAAGAAAATATTTGATGATTTTAACATTATTATGGACGGAAGTGTCCACGCTTTTTTCAGTATCCAATATTTCAACATCTTTTTTATCGCTGGTTTTATTAGGAAGCGTCTTGGAGGCGATTTTTCCTCTGAGCAATACTGGGAAATATCCAATAAGCAGCTTGTCGCCAATTTTTATATCTTCTGTCGTTTTTTTATTCAACGCTTTGAGGGTGGCTACGTCCATATTGAAATACCCACGTGCGATTCTATACATCGTTTCTTTTGGTTTGACGATATAGTGAATGGGTAAAAGATCATGGTTCACTTTGTTGGCGGGGTGGCTGTGCAATAATTTAGATTTATCAAAAGGTATTTTTACAATCTTGCCGTCATTGATCGGTTGAGAGGGATTAAGCTGATTAACTTTCATCACTTGGGCAGTTTCTACTTGAAAAACTTCGGCAAGACTGTAAATTGAAATACCTTTGTCGATGGATCGACAATAATAAATATCATTCCCAGGGAGAACGTCTATGACGATCTCAGTTCCTGAGTTAAACAAACGGTTGAATGGGACTTGGGATTGTAAAGAAATCTGAAATACACTTGCAGTCAACAAACAAATATATGATCTTTGAATGAAGCGTTTTGTAAATCCTACTTTCTTTGAATCCATAAATTATTAATGAAGCACAAATATATTACAATTATTTATAATATGTAGTAGATATTAAAATATTTTAAACATGCTCTTAGATTAAAATGGTCAGGTACGCTGATTGGTAAAGAAATATTGCAATTTATTATTTTGAGTTTGATCATATTGGCGGTGCTTTCGAGCAATGTGCAACTGCCAGTAATCTACTCCTTCAAAAAAAAAACAAATAAATATCCTCCTGTGAAGACATCCATCATCATCCCAGCCAGACTTGCTTCTACCAGATTGCCATCCAAACCATTGGTAGATATACTGGGTCGGAGCTTGATCATGAGAGTATATGATCGGGCTATGAAAGTCAAGTCAGCAGCCGAAGTGATCGTAGCCACTGACCATGCAAGCATATTTGATCATGTAATGGCGCACGGTGGACACGCCGTCATGACTTCGGATAAGCATACTTCGGGTACAGATAGAGTGGCAGAAGTGTCAGCATCTATGACCAGTGATATCATCATCAATGTGCAAGGGGATGAGCCACTCATAGATCCACAGCAGATCGAATCATTGATACAGCTGATGCTTCGCCCAGAAGTAAAGATAGGCACGCAGTGTAAAAAAATCGAGGATGAAAATCACCTGTTCGATTACAATATAGTCAAAGTAGTCAAATCATATGATCATAAAGCACTTTATTTTTCGCGGCAAGCGATTCCTGCCATCAGAGATGAAGCCTATGCAAGATGGCTTCAGAATGGACAGTATTACAGACATGTAGGTATCTATGGATTTAAGAAAAAGACCCTCGCTGAGGTGACTCAATTGACTATGACCGACTACGAAAGTGCTGAAGCATTGGAGCAGCTGAGATGGATGCAGCATGGATATACCATACATTGTATAGAGACGGACTATCCCTCTATAGGCGTCGATACTGCTGAAGATGTAGAAAAAGTAACCAGATTATTGATCAAAGAAAATTGGCGTTAAAGCCTAATGGAAGGATATCGGCCACCGAACTGAGCTCATATACTTCTGGATTATCTGATTTTAGGATAATCCGTATTTTTGATTTGTGTCGAAATTCGAATTCGGAGATGACTTGCCTGCAAGCGCCACAAGGGGATACTGGTTTGTCTATAGGCATCCTGATATTTCGTATAGTTATGGCCAAAGATTCGGGAGCTACTGATGGTTTGTAAGCTGCTGCATTGTACAGTGCTACCCGTTCGCCACACATGCATAGAGGGTAAGATGCGTTTTCCTGATTGCTTCCGATGTAGGTGGATCCATCTGAGAGTCTCACCGCTGCACCTACATGAAAATTGGAGTACGGTGCATATGCATGATCCAGTTGCTGTATGGCCAATGTCAACAGTTCATGATCATCGGGAGTCAACTCCTCCATAGAAGCAAATACATTATATTCAAAACTTTGGTTTACTTTTTGCATAACAGGACAAGATATGTGGAAATGATATACTTCAAAAATTGAACCAACTTTGGATGGAATCATAAAACCACCCATAAAATTTCTAAACAATAAAGAGAATGAGTACACTCAACAAAAGGTATGATATTGATCACTTCATATCAAAGTAAATATATTTAATTTTGTTAATGTAGAATCGTATCAACACTCTATGTAGTACTATCAAAAGATATTTGAATAGCATGTGAATCAAAAATTAGGTTTCTAACATTATAACCAATTAAAATATCGAACAATGAATACTGTAGATTTACTTGGGCTCAAGGTCAAAGAAGTAATGAGCACAGAACTCAAGACAGTGACCGCTGATACTCAACTCAAGGACGTAAATGTAATCCTGGAGTCAGAAAACATACATCATATACCAGTGGTGACAAAAGACCAAAAGTTTGAAGGCATCATATCGAGGACTGACATTTTTTTATTATTGGATTGGGGTACAAAACTCAATTTGCCGGCAAGTCTGCGCAAGAATACATTTCTGATGACCAGCAATTTAGCCAAAGACGTGATGGAAACCAATGTCATCAGTGTAGGCCCTGATGATACGATTCAAAAATGTGTGCAGATATTTCGAGAGAATTATTTTAGAGCATTGCCAGTAGTCGATAGTGCAGGGGCATTGGTCGGTATCATCACTACCTATGACCTCATGATACTAGCATACACTGATATCCCATTACTCAATCCAAGCGTTTAAAAATTCACTTATCAACATTATTGCCATGATCATCAAAGCTTCAGCCACCGTTCAGGATATATTTGACCAGTTTCATACTCTATTCCCATATTTAAAATTGGAATTTTACAAACATGGTCATGCCGAAAATAAAGGATCAAAGATAGAAGATCAGGTGTCTCACGAATCAAGATTGAAAAGTTTAAATCCCCATATCGAAACCACCGAAATGGAGATTGATCCTCTGATGACCGTATCAGAGTTGGAACAAATGATGAAAGAAAAATTTAATCTCCATGTTCAGGTTTTTAGAAAGTCATCGGACTTATGGCTGCAGACTTCGGCCACTGACCACTGGACATTGGAGAAACAAAATGGTAAGGGTCAGAGATCTACAGAAGATTATGGCATCGAACCACTGGGTATCACAGATTTTGATGTGGATTGAAAATCAAAGGACGCCTTTATTCTTGTACATCTACCTATTGCCTGTAATCCAATGCTGGCGGTCTATCTCCGAGCAATGCTTTATATTTGAAATTGACACCTCGCACGTTATCAAACTCTGCTTTGGCTTTGCTGATCAATGCAGGCTGGGTGAACAGATCGTACGCCATCATTGCCATCGTCTTGGATGCTACCAACATACCTTTGATGCCTAAGTCCGTACCTCCACATGCCACCGCTTGCCAACTGTGCGAAGCTGTACCAGGCACCCAGGTAGCGGTACGCAATCCTACGGTAGGCACCGCCCAGCTGATATCACCTACATCTGTAGATCCACCACTTCTGTTTTCTACTTTGTAGGGATCGATTTTTTGAGCAGATGTTATTGCTGGGATATCTGCGGTAGCAAAAGTTTCCCTGATTTTTTCGGCAAAGGTTATTTCCGCTGCGGTATATGATACCCCTCCTACTTCAGTAAGGTTGGCATGCATGACTTCTGCCAAAGATTCCAGAGGGAGCAAATTGTACACTCCTCCGATGATTTCGTATTCCATTCTGGTTTCTGTACCTAAAGCAGCTCCCTCTGCAGCTTTGATGACTCTGGCCCACAAGTTTCGGACTTCTTCGCGATCGGGGTGACGGACATAATAATATACTTCTGCAAAATCAGGGACTACATTGGGTGCTTTGCCTCCATCGGTGATGACGTAGTGAATACGGGTTTTTTCGTTGACGTGCTCACGCATGAGATTGACCATATGATTCATTGCTTCCACACCATCCAAAGCAGATCTACCTCTGAAAGGTGATACCGCGGCATGCGCTGACTGACCATAAAATCTGAATTTGGCAGAAATATTAGCCAAAGAGCTGGACGGATTGGATGAGTTGCCATCAGATGGGTGCCAATGTACGACTACATCGACTTTATCAAATAAGCCCTCACGAACCATATATACCTTACCAGAACCACCTTCCTCTGCAGGGGTACCAAAAAACTGGATGGTACCTTTGATTTTTCCCGCTTTGATTAGGTTTTTTATTTCCACAGCAGTGGCTAGAGATCCTACACCAAACAAGTGATGACCACAAGCATGCCCTGCTGCTTTGCCCATGAATGGTTTTCGAATGGGCTCTGCTGCCTGAGATAAGCCTGGCAATGCGTCAAACTCTCCGAGGATACCAATGACTGGAGATCCAGCACCATAAGATGCCACAAAAGCGGTCGGGATACCTGCCACACCATTCTGAATGGTAAAACCTTCTTCAGCCAGAGCATTTTGGAGCAGTGTGGAGCTCTTTACTTCCTGATATCCGAGCTCTGCAAAATCCCACACCTGCAGTGCCATAGCTTTGTATTTTTCGTATTTGCTATCAATGGCCGAGGACATGGCAACTTTTTCATCTCTGACGGGATTTTTTTTATTCTGAGCATTGACTCCAACCAAAGACAATAAGAATATAAATAAAAAGAGAGATTTTAAATGGTGCATATTGGAAGATTTTGATAGGTAAAGGTATGAAAATATATTTACTTAGAAACATGACCCAAATACTAAATTTCATATATAGATTTTTTTAACATAGTAGCTACTTACCACAAAGGGTATTTTTGTTAGTTTTGCGGTCTTTAATTTT
>JBATLS010000193.1:0-2139 GCA_049289435.1 Saprospiraceae bacterium
TTCTTATTTTAAAAATAGAATCACTCCCGAATTTCAAAACACCTTGGACATCATAGGAGTTCGCTTTAGAGAATCCAGTGAATTGACCAAACAATTGGTCATTTCCGATTCTGATTTTGCAAAAAACCTGGTCAATCCTACCACCGGAGATACCGAAGACATCGGATACAACAAGTGGGAGAGAAGATATTATAAAGGCAACAAAGATTTTATACTCAATGCCATAGAATATATGCTTGGTCAGGGAAATATCCTCGAATCAAGGTCAAAAGAGATCAAATTAAGATTGCTGGATACTGTCAAAACCAAAAATGAAAAAACCAAGTGGCAACTGATCAATGTAGCAGCACCAGTTATGTTGCTGGCTATATTTGGGTGGATATACACATTTTTCAGGAGACGTAAGTATGCTACCCATGCTGTCTCTAAATCAAGTACTTTGCCGTGAAAAAATCTTTGATCTTATTGGGTTTGTTGCTTGGATTGTTATGGCTAACATATTATTTGGTGTATCAACACGATGCACCAGAAAATCATTTGGCTCAAGCAGATAGGGGGTTTGCTATACGATCTATGGATGATGTCGATAAGATGGTCATCAAACATACCAAACTGCAACCATTGATATTTGAAAAGAAGAGTCATACATGGATATTGAATGGCAAGTACAAAGTGGATCCTGCTGTGTTTGTGAATATAGAAAGAGTATTGATAGGTATAAAAATGCTGTATATTCCACCCGCAAAAGCAACGCTCAATATCCAAAAAAGCATTAAAAATAGTGGTATCCAAGTGGATCTGTACAAAAATGGCGACCAACCATTTAAAATGTTTTTTATAGGGTCAGACACCCAGCAAGGAGATGGCACTTATATGATCTTGGCAGGCACCGCACAACCCTATGTCATGCATTTGCCGGGATTGGCCGGTGGTATCAGGTCACGATTTGAACAACCGCTGAACAATTACAGAGACAAATATTTATACACGTCCAAGATTAATGAGATAGATTACGTAAAAGTAGAATATCCCAAGCAAACCACCTCTTCGTTTATCATCAGCAATAATGGTGGTACATTTGATTTAAACCCGATCATCAATGCCCCAGATAGAGAAAAGACGGTAGTGGATCAAAACCGACTAAAGTCATACCTTGCTGGCTACGAACAATTGGGCGCCGAAGCACTCATCAATCAACACCCGCTCAAAGATACCGTCATTTCTAAAATACCTAATTGTATTATTACTCTTAGAACTAAAGAAGGTCAGCTCAGTGTCAATAAATATTATGCCTACGACGATTTTGAAACGCAAAAAGGCAACTCCAGAAGTCCATCAGAAGTCAGAAACCAAAATCGACTTTTTGTATGGTCCAATGATGAAGATTTCTATACCGTTCAAAACCGAGTATTTGGGAAAATATTTTTGGGCTACCAAGATTTTTTGTATGGGGGTAGTCAATGATATCTTTACCCCTTCAGATCGATAAAATGCGCATAGTCTAAGTGTAAATATATAATCATAAACAAGCACAAGAAGGGTTAGATCTAAGAAGATGTCTGGAATGCCTTATGCACAGCTTCCCAAAAACTAAATTTATCTACGCAAGCTCATCTCCAATGAAAGGATGATGATTGTAAGATCACCATTTGATTATTTGGTATTGTAAAAGAAATTGTGGTAAATTGGTATCTGAGATTGGCGCAAGTTTATAGATAGTCAATTGTTGTCGGTTATAAAAATAAAGAATGAATAAAAATAAGATGTATAGTTTTATGGAAAAAATATTTAGAACCACCTTTAAAAATTTGATATTTGTAACAGCACTAATTATAAGTTGTACAGGTTGTGCAGGGCAAATCAATTCTAAAAAAAATTCTGAAATGAAGTCAAATGAATCTGAAAAAATTGGAGAAACTTTTGAATCCCAAATAAAAACTGATGATTCAAATTCATTAGTAGATAATTCAATATATACAGATAACACAGTTTACAATCAATATAAGAACGGAAAAAAGGATGGATTATGGAAAGAATTTGATAAAAATAGCCAATTAATTTCAGAAGGAAATTATATGAATGGGAAAGCAAATGGATTAATGAAATGGTATTATGAAGGGAACTTAGTCGCAACTGGAA
>JBATLS010000194.1:0-4117 GCA_049289435.1 Saprospiraceae bacterium
TGGGTATTCCATCAAAATAAAAAAGATGATTGTATCTGAAATTGGCATCAAAGACATCCTTTTGCAATCAGATATGGGATAAGCAACCAAAGCAATCCCTTGACCAAAAAAAATATAAAACCGATCACTCCAAGCTTTTTGAGCCCGGCTATCCACGGCAATGATGATTTTTCCATCCTTTAGTCCGCTATGACTTCATATGTTTTGAATGAAGATGTCATGGGTGAGGGCCTTCCTGCATCTTTGGCACTTTTGATATCTTCAAATCCTCTCTTGTGTCCTTCGATAAACTCTGGTGAGCTGGTCCACTTTTTAAACTGATCTTCAGAGTCCCAATGGCTGACAATGAGATAAGGGCCCTCAGGTGACTGTGGCTTCAGTACATTCATAAACTTAAAACCCGGCATCATGTCTATCGCCTTGGCTCTGGTACCAAAAAGTTCTTCAAATCTCTCCCTATACTCTGGCGAACACTCTATGTAATTGATTGCTACAAATGATTTTTGCATCTTTTGACTTTTATTAAATTTGTTAAATGGAAACATTCTAAATAACGGCAAAAGTATAAAAACGTATTTAATTGATCTAATTTAATTTAGACTAATTTTAAATAATGTAAAATAAATTTAACTCTTTTTGATTTGATATTCGCAAACATATGAACTAACCATTACCTTGTGCTTTCTAAAATCAACATTCTTATGGACAAAAAATATGACATCATACTATACGGAGCTACTGGGTTTACTGGCAAATTAGTGGCAGAATATCTAAGTAATCATGCTCAAAATGAAGGTGTAATCTGGGCAATAGCTGGACGAGATGTTGAAAAACTCAATGGATTGCGACAACAATTGAATGCAGCCTTACCAGATGTCATCGTGGCAGATATTCACGATATGGATGCTATAAAAAGTATGACTACTCAATGCAAAGTATTGATGAATACTGTCGGACCATTCAATTGGTATGGTAGGAATGTCGTAGAAGCCTGCATCGAAACGGGTACCCATTATACAGACATCACTGGCGAACCTTCGTTTGTAGCGCAAATATATAATGACCTCTATGATAAAGCATATTCCAATAAAGTTTGCATCGTCAATTGTTGCGGGTTTGACAGCATTCCGGCAGACTATGTCGCTTACCTTACTGCCAAAAAATTACCACATCATGAACCCAAGGCCATCAGGAGTTTCGTACGCACCAATGCTACTTTTTCGGGTGGTACGCTGACCACTGCCATCCAGGCGCTGCATATGGAAGCTAAAAAAATATCTGTCAAAACCAGGATCAAAAGACACCCGAATGCCCCGAAATTACCCCTAAAGATTCATTACAATAGTGACATCAAAGCATGGGCCATACCTATGCCAGTAGTAGATCCTCATATAGTCAAAAGGAGCGCACATCGGATGCCAGAGCAATATGGCGAAGCGGTATCATATGGCCAATTTTTTGTGAGGTCTTCATTTTCCAAAGTGGTCAAGACCGTACTGCCTATAGCTTCGGCCATGGTATTGGTTCGATTTGAGTCATTCAGGAAAAGAATGTTTAAAAAATTCAAACCAGGTACAGGTCCGAGCGAATCCCGACGTGCCAACAGTAAATTTGAAGTGATCGGAATCGGGACTTCAGACACCGCCACGGCTACTACCATCATTTCTGGTGGCGATCCTGGGTACAATGAGACGGCCAAAATGTTTTCACAAGCTGCCTTTACACTATTAGATAAGATCAACGCTAATGAGGTACAATATGGTGTACTAACTCCCGTAGAGGCTTTTGGTATGCCTCTGGTAGATAGACTACGCAAGGAAGGCATGCATATTGAGTAGTCCCTATATCAAGAAACAGCCAACAGGAAGAATTATTAGACGATCAGGTAATAGTTCAAAGTGTATGCTCGAATGTTGCCCTAAAACTTATTTTTTGCCAGCAATCTTGGTAAGGGCGTGTACGAGTTTGTCGAGATCAGTGATCTTGGTATATACATGGGGCGTGATGCGGACACAGCTGATATTATCCCAGACGATGCCTACCGTGTGTATTTTGTAGTCTCTAAATAATGCGCCATCCAACTCTGCAGGCGTCATGCCGTCTATACTAACACCACAAATCGCACATGAATATTGATCCAACAAGGAAGTATGGACCTTGACTTTGGGTATTTCTTTAGCCTGTGATGCCCAGTAGTTCTTTAAATATCTGATGCGTTCTTCTTTTCGTTTGCTCCCAATGGCATTGTGAAAATCCAGAGCAACACCTATACCTTGCTCGATGGGAAAACTCCGGGTGCCCAAGGATTCAAATTTTCTTATGTCGCTGCTTTCTGGTTGGTCATTACAAATGAGTGGCCAGATGCCAGAAATATTTTCTTTTTTGACCCAAAGCAAGCCGCTGCCTATAGGCGCAGACATAAATTTATGTAGAGAAGTTCCAAAATAATCACACCCCAGGTCAGGAATTTTAAAATCCATCAGACCAAAACTATGCGCTCCATCTACCAGAGTGAGTACGCCATGTTTTTTGGCCATAGCACATATTTTTTTGACAGGAAGGATCTGGCCCACCCAATTGATGACGTGGGTGATATGCAGTACTTTAGTGTTGGGAGTGATTGCTTTTTCGAATGCGGCGACGATCTCTTCATCATTTTCTATTGGGAAAAGGAAGCTTATTTGTTTGTAAATGATGCCTTCTCTTGTGGCTCTTTGTCTCCAGGCATTGATCATATTGGGATAATCCTGTTTAGTGCCTATGACTTCATCGCCGGCATTTAATCTAAGGCCATAGATAATGGTATTTAGGGCTTCGGTGGCATTGCGATTGACGGCTATCTCATCGGGGTCACAGCCAGCAAGTTGAGACAGATTGTATCTTAGTGGCTCTCTGCCCTGATCAAGGATGCGCCACATATAGTATGAAGGGCCTTCATTGGTCATTTTGTTGAATCGCTCGACGGCATCTTGTACTATTTTTGGGCTCGGACTGACGCCGCCATTATTGAGATTGATGAGGGAAGGCCCCACCGTGTAGGCACTTTGCACAGCACTCCAATAGTCTTCATCCCGGACGATATGAGCCAAAGGTATATTGTCATTTACAAGTGGGAGGTTTTGTGATAATGACTCAGAAAACTGACTCCAAATACCTGAAGCTGAGTAAGAGCCAGCTACTAGCCCCATTGCTTTTAGAAAAGATCTGCGTTGATGTGCCATAAACTATGTGCTTGAGGTACTAAAAATACACAGTATTATGGAAAAAAGATCATTAAATCAGTTCATTATTACAAATTTGATTCTAATGCATAGACTAGCATCCATTTTTGGTTGATCAACTTGAATCTATACTCTGAAATAAAACCTGAATTAGGTATCCATACTTTCTGATAAAATGAGTCATTGGTCTTTTCAAATGACTTTTTATAACCTTTGACATTCACATCATAAATCTTGACCTTCATGACTTGCCAATTTTGTTTGGTCCATTTTTTACCACCTGTTTCATCTACAAATTCACCATCTATCGGAAAGAAGATTCTTGACATCTGAAACTCAGCATCTTTATGAAACCGATCGTAAAATTGGTCAAAATCCTCTATTTTTGAATTGGATTTGTCCCCTTTTTTGAAGACCTTACAGCCAGTAAATCCTATAAATAGTAAAACGTAGAGTGTTACATACTTTAAATTCATTTCTGATGATTTATTAGAATTAACAAAAGGTCATTGACCTATTCAAAACCTATTTTAATGTAAAATATTGCATATTCTGATAATAAAAAGTACTCATTTCCCAATGTAGGCATATCTTTACCACAAAGGACACTAAGATTTTACCACAAAGGACATTAAGTTTATTTTTACCACAAAGGGCACTAAGATTTACACAAAGTTCACAATTGAAAACTCACAAAGGGCACTAAGGTTTTTTTTACCACAAAGGGCACTAAGGGAAATCACAAAGGACACTAAGGTTATTTTTACCACAAAGGGCACTAAGGGAAATCACAAAGGACACTGAGTTTATTTTTACCACAAAGAGCACTAAGGTTTTTTACCACAAAGAGCACTAAGGGAAAGCACAAAGGTCACTAAGGTTATTTACCACAAAGA
>JBATLS010000195.1:0-4404 GCA_049289435.1 Saprospiraceae bacterium
TATCTCTGGCTGACCTGATCAATGAAGGAAATGTGGGTCTAATGAAAGCCGCCAAAAGATTTGACGAAACTAAAGGATTCAAATTTATATCTTATGCAGTGTGGTGGATCAGACAGTCTATCCTACAGGCCATAGTCGAGTTTTCGAGAATGGTTAGGATACCTCTCAATAAGATGACCGCATACAACAAAGTCAATGAAGCTTATGTGGCTTTTGTACAAAAAAACGAGCGGGAACCAACACATGAAGAACTTGCCGAAATCCTTGATGTCAACCCCAAAGACATCGCCAACATGCTAAAAGGTGCCAATAGGCATGTGTCAGTAGATGCGCCTCTATCTGATGATGAAGGATCTTCTACTATGATAGAAATGATGACATTGGGGGATGAAGATAGTCCCGATCTCAAACTCATGGAAGAATCCGTCCGAAAAGACATCATCAATGGTCTAGATATACTCTCCCCACGCGAGATACAAGTCATTTCAGCATATTTTGGGCTTGAAAATCAAAAACCACTCACTCTGGAAGAGATTGGTGACCTCTATGGATTGACCAGAGAACGAGTACGCCAAATCAAAGAAAGAGCCATCAGAAGGATGCGAAAATCTTTGTCCAAAAACTCCCTTCGCTCCTTTATGAGCTAAAACCACCTCAATTTTTAGGTGTTATCATCTTTCCTAGGTTGCCGCTTTATGTAAAATGAGATTATGGTATATCTTTATACATTGACAAATTTAGATCATACCGCACATTTCCCTTTTCTCTAAATTTTCTTGGTGAGCCAATATTTCCTACCTTTGTGTCACAAAAATGATATAATTTGGGTATCATCTATTGAAAAGATGATAATGATTACATACTTTTATCACGTTTTAGACCTTTAAGTCAATCAATCTTGCGCCTTTTTGCACTGACCAGTAGCCTATGAATGTAGTAGATTTTTTTCGATTCTTATTCAAAATGACCATTTCGGGCAACCAAATGGTCAGAGACATGAATGCCATGCGCAAGGAAATCAGTGAGCTCAAAAACCTGCTGATTCCTTTTGATAGTCACGAGATGGAACTACTCTCCATGCACCAATCTAATAAGTCATGGTCCAAGGGTTATCAAAAAATCAACAAGGGGATTTTTAATACCATCTACTTCGAGCCATTGGTAGCTTATGGCATCAAAGATTACAGAAATAAACAAAAACTCATATTAATAACCACTTCCAAAGACGAATTTATTTACATCACCAAAGGAGACATCACCCACGTCTATATGAATACTATTGAGGCCGGGGTGATCACCCTTGACGGTAAGTTATATAACCTGAAGAGAAAATTGCTGGGAGTCATAGATGGAAGTGATGCCCTGGAAACGCATACTGTGTGGATCCAAGGGAAAGAAATGGGATATATCTCCAATCCAAAATTTGCTTCCAATACCATACCCAGAGCCTACTCACTCCTGAAGCCAATGGCTCTGGATGAGCAAAATATTTTTCTATGCCTGACATTGATCAATCTGGTCGAAGAAGCCCAATTGTAAATGATAATCATGAACAATAGTGGTTATGATTTAAAACATTTTTCGACAATGAGAGTTATTTGGAGGAGATTTTTGAATAGTATTGGATACATATTTGTATTTTTGAGCATAATTTTAGAGGATATTTAAAAACACAATATTCATGAGTGTACTTGATCTGGCCAGAGTTGTGATATATAGGTTTCACGAGAAGGGATTAGAGATTTTTTTGATCAATAATGAAATGGATCAGGATGCGGATATCTGGAGAATACCCCAAGGTATGACCGAAACTATCCAAAACACAGGTAAAGGATTAAAGGTAATAGATTTGGATCCAACTCAAGATGAATTTGGCAGATCTGTGAAAACACTGGCAATAGAAGGTGACTGGCATGATATACCATCTATCAGGGGGATGCTCAAGCACGATGTAAAACTGGTCAAGTCCATAGTCAAAGAAAATCTACCAGGTAGTGAAAAAGGAGCTTATTTTGCAGTAAAAGAAGCCTTTAAAAAAGTGATGCCACAAGAATATTCCGCACTGAAAGAACTCAAAGACATTCTCTTCGATCGAAATTCGGTCACCAATATATAACCTACTACTGCTATACCATGCTCATCGAACAGTGTACCATCACTAGTACAAATCTCCAAATACCTGGTACTAAAAATGTCTATCATGGCAAAGTAAGAGATGTCTATGATTTGGGAGATCACTTGCTTATGGTCGCCACCGACAGAATATCTGCATTCGATCATATACTACCTAGAGCCATACCCTACAAAGGTCAGGTGCTCAATCAGATCGCTTGCCATTTTCTAAAAGCTACATCGGACATCGTACCTAATTGGTTGATCTCCACACCTGACCCCAATATATCTATGGGAGTTAAAGCAGAACCTATCCGATTAGAAATGGTGATCAGAGGCTATCTCACTGGTCATGCCTGGAGGACTTATCGGTTAGGTAAGAGAATGCTTTGCGGTATAAGTTTGCCAGAAGGGATGAAAGAAAACCAAAAGTTTGAGCAACCCATCATTACACCTACTACAAAAGCCACAGAAGGCCATGATGAAGATATTTCATTGACTGAAATCCTTGATCAGCAGATCATAACACTGGAGATGTGGAATACTTTGGAGTCATACACCAGAGCACTATTTGCACGAGGTACCCAAATGGCTATGGATCGAGGACTGATACTGGTGGATACTAAGTACGAATTTGGGATAGTGGATGGAAAAGTCATATTGATAGATGAAATCCATACTCCAGATAGCTCCAGATATTTCTATGCGGAAGGCTATGAAGACAGAATGAAAAATGGTACAGCACAACCCCAACTATCCAAAGAATTTGTGCGTGAATGGCTGATCGACCACAGTTTTCAAGGATTGGAAGGTCAAATCATGCCTGTCATGCCAGATGAATTTGTGTGGGAAATATCCGAAAGATATATCAATCTATATGAAATGATCAC
The DNA here is from genome assembly GCA_049289435.1 of Saprospiraceae bacterium. Lineage (GTDB taxonomy): Bacteria > Bacteroidota > Bacteroidia > Chitinophagales > Saprospiraceae > OLB9. The sequence continues at coordinate 3,003 of JBATLS010000195.1, forward strand.
TGGTTTAAGTTTTGTAAAAGCTGACGTCAGCAATATCCAGCAAAGAATGCTGGTTAACATCCAACGACTATAACATAAATGCTACATATCTCCTAGTGCTCTGTGAGCATCGTAAAATAAACCCAATTGTTGGTACTATTCGTATGAAATAGTCAAAATGGTTTAATTCAAAATTGAAATTAGAGCCTATACTGTACATATGATCGGTTTTATTTCATTCAAATTCCATATCTTTGCAGCTCGAAATGTATAGGATATATGAGTAAAAAAGGAAGAGTTTTGGTAGCAATGAGTGGAGGGATCGATAGTACAGTGGCAGCTATGATGCTCCATGAGGAAGGGTATGAAGTCGTGGGCATCACTATGAAAACCTGGGATTACGCTAGCGCAGGTGGATCAAAAAAAGAAACCGGTTGTTGCTCATTAGATTCTATCAATGACGCCAGACAAGTAGCCGTCAATATGGGTTTCCATCATTTTATAGTGGACATCAGAGAGGAGTTCGGTGATTATGTCATAGACAATTTTGTGGAAGAGTACATCGCAGGACGCACTCCCAATCCCTGTGTACTCTGCAATACTCATATCAAGTGGAGCGCCTTGTTGAAGAGAGCGGATGCTATGGATTGCGAGTTTATAGCTACCGGACATTATGCCATCATCAAAGAGCATCTGGGTCGCAAATTTATTTCCAAAGGCAAAGACGACAGAAAAGATCAATCCTATGTCTTGTGGGGACTCAGTCAGACTTGTCTTGAGCGAAGTAATTTTCCTTTGGGCCTCTTCACCAAGCCAGAGATCAGGCAGATGGCCAAAGATTTTGGATATGAAGCACTCTCCAAAAAACCTGAAAGTTATGAGATTTGCTTCGTACCTGACAATGATTATCGTGGATTTCTGAAGCGAAGAGTACCCGGATTGGAGCAGTCGGTCAAAGGTGGTACTTTCATCAATGCCAATGGCGACTTATTAGGACATCATGATGGATACCCATTCTACACCATTGGCCAAAGGAAAGGCCTTGGAGGTGGATTCAAGACCCCTATGTTTGTGACAGACATCAATCCTGATACCAATACCGTAGTGCTAGGCGAAGTAGATGAACTCATCAAAAATGGAATGTCCGTAGGGCAGATCAATATGATGAAATATGAACAAATCACAGATGGTATGGAAGCCATCACACAAGTGCGATACAATGATAAGGGAGTCATGTCATCCTTGCACCCAATGGGAAATGATGTGGAAGTTACCTTCTATGCCAATGTCAAAGGTATAGCACCTGGTCAATCAGCAGTATTTTATGATGGTGATGATGTGATTGGTGGTGGAATCATCAAGAGTAGCGTAAAGTGGAATTAGTAATTTTGTATCCAATAATCTTTGTATTATCACGTTATAG
>JBATLS010000196.1:0-6262 GCA_049289435.1 Saprospiraceae bacterium
ATTCACCATGGTCAAAAACTACCATCTATCTGGTATCAGGATGGCTGCTCTCCAGCTTCTCTACGGCCAAACTCGCCTGATCTGAAGCAGGCGATTGATTCTGATGATCTCACGAAATACCTCATTATAGATATATGGGTGATTGCATTTATTTACACTATTAAAAAAATGATTTAAAAAAAATGAAAGTAACATGAAACTTTTTTTTGTAATATGATATTTAAGGTCTAATATTGTGCGATTTTTGTAAAAGAAATATAATAGATATGTCATTACCATCTAGTGTAACCTCAAGATATAGCGATGAAGACTTGAGAATGTTTAAAGAATTGTTGGATTCAAAATTGGAGAAGGCCAAAAACCAATACTCCAGCCTAAAGGAACAGCTCAAAGATATCACCGAAAATAATAATGATGATTTTGCCAAAGACATCACAGATTTCTCTTCTATACAGACAGAAGTAGAAATGCTCAATAACATGGCAAATCATCAGCGCAAGTACATACAAGACCTCGAAAATGCCCTCATCAGGATCAATAATAAATCCTATGGCATATGTATTGTTACAGGTGAATTGATTGATAGAAAAAGACTATTGGCCGTGCCTACAACCACCAAATCTGTCCTGGCAAAGACCATGTCCGAAATGAAAGACATACAAATGCCTAAAGAAAGAAGTCGTGGGTTTGATGATTTGGAGGACAGTGATGACGAGAAGCCAGTCAAAAAAGCTGAACCCAAAAAACCTGTGATCATCACCAAAGTGATAAAAAAGCCAAGTGCGGCAAAACCTTCTTCGGAGTTGGATGATGATGATCTTGACAAAATCTTTTCTGACCTTGACGTCATCAAGGAGTTGGACGAATCAGATCTCGGCATTGATGACGAAGACGACGATGATAATTTCGATGATGACACAGATCTGGATATGATTGCAGATGAAGAGTCGGAAGATTACGATGAAGATGATATGTAATTTGGCCATGCAAAATTTTAGACTCCTGCATATTCATTTAGGTCCTTGATCTGATCCATCATGGCTACCGAATCGGGCAGTTCTACCTACAGCAAAGGCAAAATCTATCGCACAGGAGTGAACACATTATTTTACCCACTCTAAATAGTAAAGTGATTTAAATACGGGTTGTGAACATAAAATTTGTTTTAACATTTTTTGTTTTGTGCTTTTTCATTTTTGTAAATGCGCAGCCAAAACCTTCAAAAAAAGTATTGTTCGTAGGCAATAGTTACACTTATTTTTGGAATTTACCACAGACGGTGCATGCGATGACCACCAATGATTCAATCATACTAGAGACTCGACAGTCCACAGCAGGGGGAGTGAGTCTAGGCCAACATTGGAATGGTATCAATAATATTGCCACCAGAGAGATCATCAAAAACAACCAATTTGACATCATCGTCCTTCAGGATCACAGTTTGCAGGCGATAAATAAGCCAGATAGTCTTCGTATTTTTGCAAAACTATTTGACGAAGTGATCAAAAATAGTGGAGCAAAAACCTACCTATATATGACTTGGGCCAGAGAAAATAATCCACAATCACAAGATCAGATCACGCTCGAATATACCAAACTTGCCAAAGAAATGAATGCCATTTTAGTACCGGTGGGTTTGGCATGGCAAAAAGCTAGGAATCTACAGCCCGATATTGACTTATTTGACGCTGATGGAAGTCACCCTTCGGCCTTGGGTAGTTACCTTTCTGCTTGTGTCTTTTATGGCGTCTTTTCAGGGAAGAGCCCTGTGGGATTGCCATCAAGGATACTATCAAAAGATATGAATGGCGAAAAATTATATCTAAATATTCAATCAGATAAAACCGCAAAATTTTTGCAGGAAGTGGCTTATGATGTTTTGAGAAATAATTGAAAATGTGAATAAATTATCTGCAAGAGGTGGGTGTAAAACCATTGCCGAGTGATTTCCCGTAATTCGGGGCACCTGACTCCTACAGGTTAAGACCATAAAAAATATACGTTTTTCAATGGACACTGGTTTTAGCCATGTATTGGCATTGCATTCTTCAAATGCAATATGTTGTAAACTTGCAATCAGAGATTGCAAGGCCATTATTTGCCATGCCAAAGGCAGACAGGTGCTATTTTATTGACCTGGAGTCTGGAGTACTGAAATTAAAATAGTGAGTTGTAATTTATAAAAATGTGGTAAAAGCATCAGTGAAACAACCTATCGCAGGTCACTTGGTGGTTATGGGAAATGAACTGCCCAAAATGCTTTGATCTGTATTCCAAACAGTTACAAATCACTTCATTACCTTTTGTAGAATATTTGATACCTATATAAATCAAAATGATTATCTTTGCGGCCCAATAATTTTTTTAGATATGTATATAGAAAATAATAAGTATGTGTTGGACGGCGGTATGGACCCTTTGATCCTCGCCGAGAAGTATGAATGTCCGCTTTATATCTATGAGACGTCTGTGATGAAAAGACAGTACGAGAGACTCGTCAATGCCTTCGACCTAAAGAAACTGAAAATCAATTATGCCTGCAAAGCACTCAATAACATCGCTGTGCTGAAGTACATGAAATCATTGGGCACGGGACTGGACACGGTGTCTATCCAGGAAGTGAAGATAGGACTGATGGCAGGCTTTAGACCCTCAGAAATCATGTATACGCCCAACTGTGTATCGATAGAAGAAATAACACAAGCAGTAGAATTGGGAGTCAAAATCAATATCGACAATCTGTCTATCCTAGAGCAATTCGGTGGACTATACCCTGAGTATCCTGTGTGTATTCGGATCAATCCTCACATCATGGCGGGTGGCAACAGCAAGATCAGCGTGGGACATATAGATTCCAAATTTGGAATTTCTTTCCATCAGACACCCCATATCCACCGTATCGTGAAAGCCAATGGTATGATCATTGAAGGGGTTCACATGCATACGGGGAGCGATATACTTGACATTGATGTGTTTCTGCAAGGTGCGGAGATACTCTTTCAGGTAGCAAAAGAATTTAAAAATCTGGAGTACATAGATTTCGGTAGCGGATTCAAAGTACCATACAAAGAAGAAGATATAGAAACAGATATAGAAGAGCTGGGTGAAAAAATTACCACAAGATTTAAAGATTTTTGTGCCAATTATGGTAAGGAATTGACGCTCATATTTGAGCCCGGCAAATTTCTGGTATCTCAGTCAGGTATTTTTTTGGTCAAAGTCAATGTGGTCAAGCAGACGACTTCTACGGTATTTGCAGGAGTGGATTCTGGATTGAATCATCTCATCCGCCCGATGCTGTATGACGCTTATCACAAGATCGTCAATATCTCCAAGACGGAAGGAAGATCCCGAATTTACACTGTAGTGGGATATATCTGTGAGACGGACACCTTTGGCATCAATCGCAAGATGACAGAAATAAATGAGGGTGATATTCTGGCTTTCTACAATGCAGGTGCGTATTGTCATACCATGTCATCCAATTACAACTCCCGATACAGGCCTGCAGAAGTGTTGATACACGAAGGACAGGACTATTTGATTCGTCAGAGAGAAACCTTAGAAGATATCATCAAAAATCAGGTGAACATCGATATCTTTGACAAATCACCTAAAAGTTTGCAAGCTCCGCCAATGGACATCAGTATTGACGAAAAAGAGATGGCATATGCTGATAGTGACCTTACCAATGAGCAAAAATAATATTATGAAGACTTTAAGTTTATCAGGTATTTTTTTGATCGGTTTGGCTTGTATAATCAGTGTCACATCATGCAAACAAGCACCTCCGGCTGTACCAGTCTATGACGGAAAGACCATCAGCGATATCAAGTCCAATGTCATACATCTGGCAGATGGTAGTGAAATTGTGTTGGAAGAAGACAGTATTGCGAAAATATTTTATCTGGTCAGACATGCTGAAAAAGATACTTCTATCAAGGTCGAGCCACCATTGACGGAGGAAGGCTTGGTTCGTGCGACCAAGTTGGCCGACATACTTAGAGGCACTCGGATAGACGCCATATATTCTACTATGACTTTAAGGACAATGTTTACAGTGGACTCGCTGGCTGATATCAAGGCGATGGCCATCTTGCCTTATGACAATAAAGAATTGAAGAAGTTACTGGTTGAAATTCAGCAAAACGATCATCAAAACAGAATCTTTATTGTAGGGCACTCAAATACCATCCCATCGCTCACCAATACCCTGGCCGGCAGAGATGTATTTACCAATATTTTTGACGAATCAGATTATGGTAATTTCATCATTGTGGTGGAAAAAAAGTCAGGGGCAAAAGATGCGTATTCACTTAGGTATTAAGGATGTTTACTTGAATGTTTTTTTCATAAAACAGCCATTTTTGTTCTGAATATATGTTGGCTAATTGGAACAAAAATAAATATTTTAAGACTCTCCAAAAACTAATAATAAATTGTAGTTTATAATTTTCATCAAAATTATAAATTGTCAGATATAAATACAACATATTATGATCTCATCGAGATACAATCCTGCTGAAGTAGAAGATAAATGGTATGCCCACTGGATGGCCAAAAACTATTTTCACTCTGAGCCCGATGACAGAGAAGCTTATACCATCATCATACCGCCTCCCAATGTCACAGGAGTATTGCATATGGGGCATATGCTCAATAATACCATTCAGGATATTTTGATTCGTAAAGCGCGTATGGATGGTAAAAATGCATGCTGGGTGCCTGGAACAGATCACGCTTCGATAGCCACTGAAGCCAAGGTAGTCAAAATGCTCAGAGAACAAGGGGTCAAAAAAAGTGATTTGACCCGAGAGCAATTTTTGGAGTACGCCTGGGAGTGGAAAGAAAAATATGGAGGAATCATACTGGAACAACTTAAAAAAATCGGTGCTTCATGTGACTGGCAAAGGACTTCATTTACCATGGACGAAGTCAGATCTGACGCTGTCATAAAGGTTTTTGTTGATCTCTACCATAAAGGAAAACTCTACAGAGGACATAGGATCGTACATTGGGATCCGGAAGCTAAGACCGTCTTGTCCAATGAAGAAGTCATCTATGGTCTGGAAAACTCCAAGCTGTATCAAGTTCAATATAAAATAGAAGGCTCTGAAGACTATGTAACAATAGCTACAACCCGTCCGGAGACCATACCCGGCGATACAGCAGTAGCAGTTCATCCCGATGATCCAAGATACAGCCATTTAGTCGGCAGGAGAGTTATTGTGCCGATCATCGGACGCTCGATACCCATCATCATGGATACTTACGTAGATATGGAATTTGGTACAGGAGCACTCAAAGTCACTCCCGCTCACGATATCAACGATTATGAGCTGGGCAAACGACATGATCTGGAAGTCATAGATATCTTCAATGAAGATGGCACGATGAGCCCTGCAGCCACTGTTTATATCGGAGAAGATCGATTTGTGGTTCGAAAGAAATTTTCAAAGGATTTGGATGCAGCAGGACACATCGTCAAAATCGAAGATTACCAAAATAATGTAGGAAGGTCTGAGCGTACCAACTCAGTCGTAGAGCCGAGATTGTCACTCCAGTGGTATGTAGATATGAAAGCCATCTCGAGCCCCGCCCTCGACGCTGTGATGAAGGATGATGTAGCATTTTTTCCCAAGAACCAGAAGAATATTTATCGCCATTGGATGGAAAACATCAAGGATTGGTGCATCAGTCGTCAACTTTGGTGGGGACATAGGATACCTGCATATTATTACAAGGATGATTGTTTTGTAGCACAAACTGCTGAAGATGCATTGGTGGCAGCTCAAGTTAAATACCCAGACATTGCGTTGGCAGATTTGAGACAAGATGAAGACGTGCTCGATACCTGGTTTTCTTCATGGTTGTGGCCAATATCTGTTTTTGATGGTTTCAATGATCCGAAAACGCTTCAATATTATTATCCCACTTCTGTACTTGTGACTGGCTGGGACATCATCTTTTTGTGGGTAGCTCGTATGGTCATGGCTGGGTATGAATGGGAAGGACAAAAACCTTTTCATCATGTATATTTTACCGGGATGGTGCGGGATAAGTTGCGACGCAAGATGTCAAAACAACTGGGCAATAGTCCGGATGCACTCCAACTTATAGAAGAATATGGTGCCGATGGCGTCAGATTTGGAATGATGTCTTGTTCGCCGGCTGGAGGCGATTTGCTTTATGATGACAAACTGGTAGAGCAGGGTAGAAATTTTTGCAATAAAGTGTGGAATGCATTGCGACTGGTCGAAGG
>JBATLS010000197.1:0-2492 GCA_049289435.1 Saprospiraceae bacterium
AAATCCTGGAGAGCTTTTGTGCTAGATAGCTACAATATCCGAATGAATGAAATGCTGGAAGCTATAGACAATCTGGCATTCAACAATATGGAAGAGAGGGTATACAAGTATCTCCGAGACAAAGTCATGATCACTAAAGATCCAAAACTGCACATCACTCACTATCAGATTGCCAATGATTTACATTCCTCCAGAGTCGTTGTGTCCAGATTGATGAAAAAACTGGAAAACGAGGGACTTGTCATACAACACCGCAACTATGTAGATGTCAGGGAATTTATGTGATCTAAGACCAGATCTACTTAATTAGTCAAATATCCCTATCAAAAAATGACCAAAAAAGGAGTTTGTATTCCTTTTTGTCATTCTAAATACAGACCTTTGCGGCTTGTCACCATCTACTAATTTTCCAAAAGTATGATTTTATTTTTTCGCACAGCATCCCAACATATCTATTCTGTAAGTACTATCGGAACATTGATCGATACAGATGTAAAAAAACTAATCTGGCTTTTTGGTGAAGCTGACTTTTTGGAAGAATCATCTATCAATCAATCACATGTAGGTCCAAGAGCATCCATGGTCACCCCCTGGAGTACCAACGCTGTCGAAATCACACAAAATATGGGCATTGAAGGGATAGAACGGATAGAAGCTTTCCTTCCATTCACAGACGAAAAAATGACCTATGATAAGATGTTGTTTCAAAAATATGATCGATTGGACCAGCATATTTTCACCCTAGACACCGTTCCTGAACAAATCCTGGGAGTCAATGATATAGCCCTTTACAATCAAACTGAAGGATTGGCCCTCAGTGATGAAGAAGTAAAATATCTGCAAGATTTATCCACTCAGCTCAACCGAAAACTTACAGACTCTGAAGTATTTGGTTTTTCTCAGGTCAATTCAGAACACTGCCGACACAAAATTTTCAACGGCAAATATGTCATTGATGGTGAAGAGAAAGCAGACAGCCTCTTTGCACTCATCAAAAAAACAGCGAAAGCACACCCCAACGGTATCATATCCGCTTACAAAGATAATGTAGCTTTTGTCAAAGGTCCTGAAATGATACAGTTTGCGCCGGAGAGCGGAGATAAGCCATCTTTTTACAGAAAAATAAATATTCAGTCAGTATTATCCATCAAAGCTGAAACCCATAATTTCCCAACAACTGTGGAGCCGTTCAACGGTGCTGCGACTGGTTCAGGAGGTGAAATCAGAGACCGTCTCGCAGGTGGTCAGGGTTCTATACCATTGGCTGGAACCGCAGTATATATGACGGCATATCCTCGTACAGAGAGTCATCGTCCTTGGGAAAAAAACACCAAAGAGCGTAATTGGCTTTATCAAACTCCGCTAGATATCCTCATCAAGGCTTCCAATGGAGCTTCTGATTTTGGCAATAAATTTGGCCAACCCCTGATATGCGGATCAGTCCTTACATTCGAACATCATGATGGCAGTCAAGTCACCGGATTTGACAAGGTCATCATGCTAGCCGGAGGGGTGGGATATGGCTATGCAACTCAAGCCATCAAGCACAAACCAAGTCCGGGTGATGCAGTCATCGTCATGGGCGGTGACAACTATCGGATCGGTATGGGCGGTGCAGCGGTATCTTCTGCGGACACCGGAGCGATGGATTCTTCCATAGAGCTCAATGCGGTTCAACGATCCAACCCGGAGATGCAAAAAAGAGTGGCAAATGCTGTCAGAGCTCTCGTAGAGTCGGCATCCAACCCCATCGTATCTATACATGATCACGGTGCAGGCGGTCATCTCAATTGTCTGTCTGAACTGGTGGAAGAGACCGGTGGTTTGATAGAGCTCGATGCACTGCCTGTAGGTGACCCCACCCTTTCTGCCAAAGAAATCATTGGAAATGAGTCGCAGGAAAGAATGGGTCTTGTCGTCGGTACTAAAGATATAGATTTGGTACGTAAAATTGCTGAGAGAGAAAGAGCCCCTTTTTATCAGGTAGGTACCATCACTGGAGATCATAGATTTGTGATTAAATCCACCAAAACAGGGCTGAGTCCTATGGATTTGGCAATAAGTGAAATGTTTGGATCAAGTCCAAAAATGGTAATTACTGATCAAACTGTGGATCCAAAATACCAGCCAGTAAGTTATCAAACCTCAGATTTTTATCAATATCTGGAGTCTGTACTCCAGCTGGAAGCTGTGGCATGTAAAGACTGGCTTACCAATAAAGTAGATCGCTGTGTAGGCGGTAAAGTAGCCAAACAACAGTGTACCGGACCACTCCAACTACCTCTCAACAACTGTGGAGTCATGGCCCTCGATTACGAAAGTCATCAGGGTATCGCAACCTCCGTAGGACATGCACCTGTCAGTGGCCTGATAAATTCGGAAGCTGGCAGTCGCAATAGCATCGCCGAAGCATTGACAAATATCATATGGGCACCTCTGAAAGATGGATTGAAAAGTGTATCACTTTCAGCCAACTGGATGTGGCCATGTAA
>JBATLS010000198.1:0-6246 GCA_049289435.1 Saprospiraceae bacterium
GGTTATATGTTTTACCACAAAGTGACCTAAGGTTATAAGTTTTACCACAAAGGAAACTAAGATTTTTTTACCACAAAGACCACTAAGGGAAATCACAAAGGACACTAAGGTTATATGTTTTACCACAAAGTGACCTAAGGCTATTTTTACCACAAAGAGCGCTAAGGGAAACCACAAAGGACACTAAGGTTATTTTCAAACGCTCGAAAGATAGAGAAATACTAAACAATCCTTTTATAAAATGTATTTCCTTAATACATTGCCGGTTAAATTCAAATTACTTCAAAGTTATGCCATGCCAATATGTATAAAATATTGATTACAAATTAATTGTATTGAATGTGCACTAATTATTAAAATACCGTATCAAATATACTTATGGAAATTGTGACCCCAATTATGGATCGTGTGATCTCAGACGCTGAGCAAAAAGCCGAACTCAGAAAGTTTATTCATATCAAAGGTGCCAGATCCAACAATCTCAATGATATAGAACTCTTTATTCCCAAAAATAAACTGGTCGTAGTCACAGGAGTATCGGGATCAGGAAAATCTTCCTTAATCATAGATACTCTTTATGCTGAGGGTCAAAGACGATATGTGGAGAGTTTATCATCGTATGCCAGACAATTTTTGGATCGGATGAAGAAGCCTGAAGTGGACTATATCAAGGGGATTTGTCCCGCAATAGCTATAGAACAGAAGGTGAGCACCAGCAATGCCAGATCTACTGTAGGATCACTGACCGAAATATACGACTATATGCGCCTCTTGTACGCACGTATAGGCAAGACGGTTTCTCCTATAAGTGGTGACTTGGTAAAAAAACACGAAGTAAGGGACGTGGTGGACTACATTTTTAATCAACCACTTAACACTAAGATACAACTATTCATCCCGCTTCAAAATCGTCACGATCGCACGGTGGGTCAGGAACTGGATCTTTTGATGCAAAAAGGATATAGCCGGGTCATCTTGCATGACGATATATTATCTATTGAAGACATCCTCACTGGTGATGGGATCAACCTCGAGGAATCTGTACTCACAGCCGATACTCACCTAAAAATATTGATCGACCGATTTGTAGTCAATGATGATGATGACAACCGAAAGAGAGTAGCGGACTCTGTCTTAGTCGCATTTTCCGAATCTGAAGGCGAGTGTTATATACTTTCTGACACTGGTGAGGAGAAATATTATAACAATAGATTCGAACTGGATGGCCTTACATTTTTAGAGCCCACTCACCAATTGTTCAATTATAACAATCCGTATGGTGCCTGCCCAAAATGTGAAGGCTATGGCATGATGCTCGGGATTGATCCGGCCAAAGTAATCCCTGACGACAGTTTATCCCTTTATCAGGAAGCGGTATCATGCTGGCGTGGGGAGAAAGGTAAACAATGGCTCGCTCAATTAATAAAACATGCTTCTGAGTTTGATCTCCCTATCCACAAACCATTTAAAGACCTGACCGAAGAGCAACAAGAATTGGTTTGGTCTGGCAACCGTTATTTTGATGGTATTGATGCTTTTTTCACTGAGCTGGAAGAAGGCGCTTATAAAATACAGAACAGGGTCATGCTCTCCAGATATCGTGGCAAAACGTCTTGTAATGTCTGCAAAGGGGGTCGGTTGAGAAAAGAAGCCACCTATGTAAAAGTAGGAGGCAAAGACATCACCAAACTGATGAAAGTGCCAATCGATGAGTTACTGCCATTTATCAAAGATTTGAAACTGAGTGATCACGACCAAAAAATAGCCGATAGGATATTGACTGAAATCAAAAACAGATTGGGCACGATGATTGAGATAGGACTTGGCTATCTGCACATCGACAGGCTCGCAAGTACACTCAGTGGTGGAGAGACACAACGCATCAATCTGACCCGTACTCTGGGGAGCAATCTGACCAACTCGCTATATATCCTTGACGAACCGAGTGTGGGTCTGCACCCCAAAGATACCGAAAAATTGGTGGCTGTACTAAAGAGATTGAGAAATCTAGGCAATACAGTGGTGGTGATAGAACATGAAGATGCCATCATCCGAAATGCTGACTACATCATCGATATAGGACCCATGGCTGGTATTCATGGAGGCAATTTGACTTTTGCAGGGCCGTACGAACATTTTATTTCTGGTACGCTGGATAATCTGACTGCTGACTATCTTACAGGAAAAAGAAAAATAGAGTATCCTGAAAAGAAAAGGAAGGTACTTCAAAAGCTTCAGTTGAAAGGTGCCAGGCAACACAATTTAAAAAATATAGATGTTTCAATACCCCTGCAGGCGATGACGGTAGTCACAGGCGTATCAGGATCTGGCAAGACGAGTTTGATCAGACATATCCTGTATCCTGCCCTCAAAATGATGATCAATGATCCGGTGGCCATCTCTCCTGGCAAACACGAAAATATAAGTGGTGACACCAAAAATATCAAAATGGTGGAGATGGTCAGTCAAAATCCAATAGGAAAATCTTCTCGATCCAACCCAGTCACTTATGTAAAGGCGTACGATGATATCCGCAAGTTGTATGCCGATCAACAGATGTCCAAAATCAAAGGATTCGAACCGAAACATTTTTCTTTCAATGTAGAAGGCGGAAGATGTGAGACTTGTAAGGGCGATGGATATCAGACCGTAGAGATGCAGTTTTTGGCGGATGTCACTTTGATATGTGACGAATGTGATGGTAAAAGATTTAAAAAAGAAGTGTTGGAAGTCACCTATCAGGATAAGAGCATATATGATGTATTGAACATGACGATAGAAGAATCTCTCGAATTCTTCAAAAACAAAAAAAATATTCTTTCCAGACTAAATCCACTAAATGATGTAGGGTTGGGGTATATCAAGCTTGGACAAGCGTCCAGTACACTCTCTGGAGGGGAAGCCCAGAGGGTCAAGTTGGCCAGCTTTATGACCAAAGAGTACATGTCCAAAAATATATTTTTCATATTTGATGAGCCTACTACAGGCTTACATTTTCATGATATCAATAAATTGATGGATGCTTTTCATGCTTTGGTAGAGAATGGCCACACTGTTTTGATAGTAGAACACAATTTGGATGTGATCAGGGCGGCGGATTGGATTATAGACTTGGGGCCGACAGGTGGAAAAGATGGAGGGTATCTGCTATTCGAAGGAAGACCCGAAGACTTAAAGTCTTGTTCTACATCTATTACAGGTCAGTATATTTGAATGTTTCACGTGAAACAAATTTTAAGTAATTTATAAAAAACCAGTATTTGCATTCAGGATTTACTCTTCCTTTTGATTCTTACGGCTCTTTAGAACCAAGATAACTATTGTTTTATTATCCAACAAATCACAAGGTATTAGTCAATATAATTTGACTACATGTCATATGCATGTGCGATACACATATACAGTCCCATACATGACAATAAAATTTAAAACTAATCAACATTATCATCTCAAAAAAATATCCACCAACTCAAAATTTATACATCACACCATTCCTATCTTATAGCTCAGAAAGACAGTATAAATTATATTAAAAAAAAATTATTCATGTAATTTAAAAGTTATTATCTATGTCAAATAAATTATTATCTTTGCCTTGATAAATAAATTAGCAAAAAGGTCAGGGAGAAATCGCTGGCCTTTTTTTTATTTAGGCAGAACCCTTTCCATTGTTTCACGTGAAACATTTATATAGAATATTTCAACCTTTTCCATTTTAAATCATTTAATACTCTCATCCATTAAATTAACAATATGCGCCAACTTATTTTTTTATGCTTCGTGACTGTCTCTTTATCAGCTCAGAATACTGACCATTCACCCTTTAGACAAATGTATGATTTGCTTCCCACAGCCAATAATTACAGAACAGCGACCGGTGCACCGGGTCACGAATACTATCAGCAAAGAGCCGACTACAATATTAGTATCGAATTGGATGATCAAAAACAAAAGATATCGGGTGAGGAGACCATCACATTTTATAATAATTCGCCCGACGTCCTCACTTATCTTTGGCTGCAGTTGGATCAAAATGAAAAGAGTCTGGACTCCGATTCTCACAAAATAAATCCAGAATCTCTAGGTGATAGAGAAGAATTGTCGACACTACAGAATCCTAAACTTGAATTTGACGGAGGATTTAAACTTGAGTTTGTAAAAGACATCACAGGGAAAGATCTGAAATACATTGTAAATAAAACAATGATGAGGCTGGATCTACCTACCCCTCTAAAAAAAGGAGAGAAGTATAGTTTCAAAATCAAGTATTGGTACAATATCAATGATAGAATAAAACTAGGTGGTAGATCAGGATATGAATACTTTTCTGAAGATGACAACTACCTATATACCATTGCTCAATTCTTCCCACGTATGTGCGCATACAACGATATCGAAGGTTGGCAGAATAAACAATTCTTGGGTTCAGGTGAATTTACACTGATCTTTGGAGACTATCTAGTAAATATCACAGTACCATCCGATCACCTTATCGCTGCTACTGGTACTTTACAAAATATGGATAAAGTATTGACCAAAGCCCAATATGACAGATACAAAAAAGCAGAGACTGAATTTACACAGCCAGTTATCATAGCTACACAAACAGAAGCAGAAGAAAGAGAGAAGCTAAAACAGACTACAAAAAAGACATGGACATTCAAAGCGTCCAATGTCCGAGACTTTGCTTTCGCAAGCTCACGCAAATTTATCTGGGATGCTATGAATGTAAAGATAGGAAACACCTCATCCATGGCCATGTCTATGTACCCGAAGGAAGGAAATCCTTTGTGGGAAAAATACTCAACAAAAGCTGTGGCTCAAACGCTTAGAACTTATTCCAAATTTACAATAGACTATCCATATCCAGTGGCATGGTCGATCAATGCTGATCGAATTGGCATGGAATACCCAATGATCTGCTTCAACTTTGGAAGATGCGAAAAAGACGGAACGTATTCTGAAAGAACTAAATATGGAATGATTGGAGTCATCATTCATGAAGTTGGGCACAACTTTTTTCCGATGATCATCAACTCTGACGAAAGACAATGGGCATGGATGGATGAAGGAATCAATACCTTTGTACAATATCTCACCGAACAGGAATTCGAAAGAAACTATCCATCCAGGAGAGGAGAGGCCCAAAATATAGTGAGTTATATGGCCAGTGATAAAAGTGTGATGTCGCCTATCATGGTCAATCCAGAAAGTGCCTATCAACTTGGAAACAACGCCTATGCCAAACCAGCCACTGCGCTCAATATCCTAAGAGAGACAGTCATGGGCCGAGAGTTATTTGATCTGGCTTTCAAAGAATATGCCAAAAGATGGGCATTCAAACAACCTTACCCTGCGGATTTCTTCAGAACTATGGAAGACGCATCAGGGGTGGATCTGGATTGGTTTTGGAGAGGTTGGTTCTTTACTACTGATCACGTAGATATGGCCATCTCTGATGTCAAAATGAAAAAGGTCACTCCGATAGATCCTGCAAAAAAATCAGAGCAAGCCAAAGAAGAGAAAAATAAAGCCAGGCGAAATATCAGTGCCATCAGAAATGAAACAGATATCAAACAAACTTACAACGAGATCGACCCTACGCTCAATGACTTTTATACTACCTATGATCCTAATAGTATAGATCCAGACGAACAAAGATTGTATGACGCAAAAGTAAAAGCACTTACCTCTGAAGAAAAGGAGCTTCTAAATACAGATAAAATATTTTATGAAATAGAATTTGAGCGATTGGGCGGATTGGTGATGCCAGTCATCTATGAATTGCAATATGAGGATGGTACAAATGAAGTCATCAGAATCCCAGCAGAAATCTGGAGAAAAGGAGAAACGAAGATGAAGAAAGTACACATGACAGACAAGAAGATCACCAGAATAGTTTTGGATCCATTTTTGGAAACTGCCGATATTGATACGGAAAACAACTATTTCCCAAGAGAAGAACAGTTTAATAAATTTGAACTTTTCAAAAGATCAACTCAGAGAACTCCACCAAATCCAATGCAAAAGGATAAGACAATTATAAAGCCTTAAAAATATTTAGTAAAGTACAATGCTATTTAGAGTATGTTTAAAAAGACCATCTTTTCTTCACTCGGAAAGATGGTCTTTTTATTTTAAGATTAAATATGCTTAACTTCCTTTTGTGGGAAAGTTGAATAATATATATTCCATTTACTTTACGTTACTTTTGGAAAGCAGTATTCTTATGCTAAAGGATTTACG
>JBATLS010000199.1:0-25193 GCA_049289435.1 Saprospiraceae bacterium
CCTATGAAAGAAGTACAATGAAGATTAGCGGACTAAGGTGGTGGGTGATAGCTCTGATTGCAGTGGCTACCATCATCAATTATATAGACAGGCAGTCACTAAATGTACTATGGCCGCAGATTTCTATGGATCTGTATCCTGACAAAACAGATGATCAACGCAAGGAAATTTATGCACTAATATCCGTCATCTTTGTCTTTTCCTATGCTTTTGGTCAAGCTATATTTGGAAAGATATTTGATTGGGTAGGGACAAGAATAGGCTTTGCGCTTTCTATCGGAGTATGGTCTGTGGCTACTGCTTTGCACGCTCTAGCAAATAGCATATTAAGTTTCGGTATATTTAGATCCATACTTGGTATTGCCGAGGCGGGCAACTGGCCAGGGGCAGCCAAAGGCAATGCCGAATGGTTTCCTACCAAAGAAAGGGCATTTGCACAAGGATTATTCAATTCTGGTGCCGCTATTGGGGGTATTATTTCTATACCACTTATTGCTTATTTGTCAGTTCACTTTAGCTGGCAAGCCATATTTATAATAGTCGGTATTACGGGGCTATTGTGGCTTATACCCTGGATGGTTTTAGTGAAATCACCCCCATCCACGCATCCGTGGCTGACAAAAGCAGAAAAGGATTATATACTAAGTGGCCAAAACAATCAGGACATTGATCAGGATGGGATTTATGATGAAGGGTATGCCCCATCGACCACACAATTATTAAAGCATAAGCAAAGTTGGGGTGTCATCATCGCATCCGCAGCCATTGACCCTATTTGGTGGTTATTTGTATTCTGGATACCTATCTATTTATTCGAAGTCTATGGTATGAATGTCAAGGAAATAGGAATCTATGGATGGGTACCGTATGTAGGAGCTATGATAGGAGCCTGGTTTGGAGGACTCCTAGCTCAAAATAGATTGAAGGTCGGATGGTCAGTGGACAAAACACGTAAAATGGTCATCACTTTGGGCTGTTTGATCATGCTACCATCGCTGCTAGCCATGGCAAATCCGGGTGGACCTACATCTGCAGTCATATTGATGGCCGTGATCTTGTTTGGATTTCAGACGGCTATTGGCAATGTACAGACACTGCCGAGTGATCTATTTAGCGGCAAAACCGTTGGGACACTTTCGGGGTTTGCAGGTATGAGTGCTAAATTGGCTGTAGCAGGATTGACGTCACTAGTTCCAATGTTGACATCTGGTGGCAATTATACCCCAGTGTTTGTAATTGGTGCTGCTCTAGCCATTATTGCATTGGGAAGTGTGTTGATACTATGCCCTAAAATAGAACCATTAAAAGCAAATAAATAAATAACTTTAAATAAACAATTAATAAATATGAGTAATAACAAAGTAGCTATCATCACAGGAGCCACAGGAGGTATCGGTTTTGAAGTATCAAGAAGATTAGGAAAAGATGGATATACCGTCATATTAAATGGTATCGAAGATGAAGCAGGTGCAAAACGAGTCGCAGAACTCAAAGCAGAAGGTATCGATGCCGAATACTATGGATTCGATGTCACAAATGAGACAGAGGTCACTGCCAATATAAACAAAATTGGTGAAAAATATGGTAAAATTGACGTATTGGTCAACAATGCTGGCGGCTTAGGTGGACGTTCCAGATTTGAAGAAATGACCACAGAGTTTTACAGATTTGTCATGGCATTAAACCTGGATTCGGTGTTTTTTGCTTCAAGAGCGGCCATTCCGTTTCTTAAAAAAGGCGAACATCCTTCCATCATTAACTATACTTCCAATGCTGCGTGGAATGCCGGTGGACCCGGAGCAGGAATTTATGGCACTTCAAAAGCCGGAGTTCATGCCATCACAAGAGCACTCGCAAAAGACTTGGCTGAATACGGTATAAGAGTAAATGCTGTATCGCCCGGGACTATTGACACTCCATTTCACCAACAAATCAAATCGACAAAACCAGAAGTTTTTGCTTCTTGGGCCAACAATATCTTGCTGGGCAGATTAGGTCAACCAGAAGATGTGGCAGGAGTGGTAGCTTTCTTAGCAAGTAAGGACGCTTCATTCATCACCGCCGAAACGATTCAGATCGGTGGCGGGCAAGCATTAGGCATCTAATTTTAAAAATTAATTAAAGAGTATAATGAGTAAATTCAGCGGAAAAGTGGCGGTAGTGACAGGTGGATCCAGAGATATTGGGAGAGCGATATCTGTCAAGTTGGCCAGAGAGGGAGCTAAAGTGGTCGTAAATTATCATAGTTCTGGAGCAGGTGCCAAAGCAACGGTCGATGAAATAATATCTTTTGGTGGTACAGCTATCGCAGTGCAAGCTGATGTGTCAAAAGTAGAAGGGATTCGACATTTAAAAGCAAAAACAGTTGAAGCTTTTGGAGATAAAATTGATATTTTGGTCAATAATGCAGGAGGGCTTTTTGCCCGAAAAACATTGCAGGAACTCGATGAGTCATTCTATGATTTAGTGATGGGTGTCAATTTCAAGGCGACGGTCTTCGTCATGCAGGCATTTGAACCTTTGATGGGGCAAGGAGGGTCTATTATAAACCTATCTTCACTCGCTGCCAGAGATGGCGGAGGTGGTGGATCATCCTTGTATGCGTCATCCAAAGGAGCTGTGACTACCTTTACGAGAGCCATGTCAAAAGAGCTTGGACCTAAAGGCATCAGAGTCAATGCAGTCAATCCGGGCATGATAGCTACTACTTTTCACGATACATTTACGACTGATGCCGTGAGAGAAAAAGTAGCAGCAATGACGCCATTGAGAAGAGAGGGTAGTGCAGAGGAAGTAGCAGACTTAGTGAGTTATTTAGCTTCATCCGAATCTACTTTCATGACTGGTGGTAATTTTGATATCAACGGAGGATTAGCGTTTAGTTAGTATTTTTATGTCTATGTCGGATCATCAAATTCGGACATCTATAGTTATATTCAAAAAAAATAAAATTGCGAAAATTATTATTTTTTTTTTCATTGAAAATATGATAATTATTATATAAGACTTTCGCAATCAATTTTAATTTATGTATATTGCCAATCACATTTTTTAACTTTTTTAACAATTTAAGTTATGAACTCAAGATTTTACTTTTTATGCTGTATGCTTTTTATTTTTTGTGGAGCAACTGCACAAGTGACACTTCCATATTATGAAGGATTTAATTATAGGGTAGATTCGATATTAATCACGCCTGGGACTAAGACTGGATTTGGTGGCTGGACAATCCCATCTTTCCAAACGGCCGGTTCATCCCCAGATCCTTATATCATTGCATCCCCAGTTTGGAAATTGCCTGCTAATTTGCGTGCGGCAACCGGCAATGCATTAGAATTTATTGGTAGCGGTGATGATCCTATTTTGACCATCCCTGATCAAGATACTACTGGACTTGTTTATTCTT
The DNA here is from genome assembly GCA_049289435.1 of Saprospiraceae bacterium. Taxonomy (GTDB): domain Bacteria; phylum Bacteroidota; class Bacteroidia; order Chitinophagales; family Saprospiraceae; genus OLB9. The sequence continues at coordinate 3,407 of JBATLS010000199.1, forward strand.
CATTTATGTTTAGAGTTACAGACCAAACGGCTGTCACGGTAAATAATCCTATCTATTTCTATTCTTTTGCAAAAATAGCTAGTAATGGCACTTCCCTAAATTACACATCATGTGTCTATATAAGAAAGGTGACTGAAACAACATTCGATCTTGGCATATCTGAAAATAATAACACTACCAATGCAGTATGGAGTAGTACCCCATTGAATATGAATGATGATTACTTTATCGTAATTTCATATGACATAGACAATGCTACTTCTTATATGTGGATCAATCCTGTGATAACTGGTACGCAACCAACCACCCCCTTAGTGACAAACGAGACAGCCACTTCCAAAAGAACAAACTTAACGATGGTTAGGCTAAATTTGGACTCTAATGCCCGAACACCTAAGTCTCAAATGGACGAAATCAGAATTGGCAAAACCTGGGCTTCTGTTGCTCCTCAATCAACTTCGAGCGTTGTGGATGTAGTTGCGCCAATTGATGTTAAATTGTATCCTAATCCCGTGAGAGATCATTTTTTTATTAGTTCAGATGAATTTTCTGCTACTTCGATGTCAATATATAGTGTGAATGGCCAAGAAGTTTTGAAGCAAAATGAGATATTCAATAATAGAGTAGATGTATCGCACTTATCCCCAGGTAGTTATATAGTGAAATTATCAGGAAGTGGCAAGATAGTTTCGCTGAAAATGATAAAAGAATAATCTAACCTTTTGCAATTAATTTTTTTTCTAACAATAATTAATCTTTAAATATATATGAGTAAAGTGGTAACTTTTGGTGAAATCATGCTGAGGCTAGCTCCTCAGGGATTTTTAAGATTTTCACAAGCGGACAATTTTGATGTTGTCTATGGTGGTGGAGAATCCAATGTAGCAGTATCATTGGCTAATTTTGGTATTTCTGTAGATTTTGTCACCCGTTTGCCCAAAAACGATATCGGCGAATGTGCCATGATGGAAATGCGCAAACGAGGCGTAGGGGTAGATAAAATAGTCTGGGGAGGCGAGCGATTAGGGATTTACTTTTTAGAGACGGGAGCTGTTTCCAGAGGAAGCAAAGTTGTTTATGATCGGGCACATAGTGCCATGTCTGATATACAACCAGGTATGGTAAATTGGGAAGAAGTATTCAAAGGTGTAGAGTGGTTTCACTGGACAGGTATTACTCCTGCTATTTCTCAAAGCTCTGCAGACGCCTGTTTAGAAGCAGTAAAAATTGCCAGCAAATTGGGCATTACTATTTCGACAGATTTAAACTACAGGGCCAAGCTCTGGAAATACGGTGGAGACCTCGAAGCCATCATGACTGAACTTACCTCTTATTGTGACGTGATACTTGGCAACGAAGAAGATGCCGAAATGCACTTTGGTATCAAACCCGCTGGCGCAGCAGTCCAAACACACGGACACGATGTAAAGGCTGAAGCTTTCTTGTCCGTTTGTCAGCAGATGATGAAAAAATTCCCACGAGCCAAAAAAGTGATTACTACTTTAAGAGGTTCTATATCTGCTTCACACAACACTTGGGCTGGAGTGTTGTATGATGGTAGCAAAATGTTGCAGACACGTCAGTACCAAATCACTGATATAGTGGATAGAGTAGGTGGTGGTGATTCATTTATGGGTGGTCTGATCTATGGTCTATTGACATATCCAGACAACGATCAAAATGCTTTGGATTTTGCGGTAGCAGCATCTTGTTTAAAACACACCATCAAAGGAGACGCCAACTTGGTCACAGTGGATGAGGTAAACAAACTCATGGGTGGTGATGCGAGTGGTAGAGTTGCTAGATAGCACTAGATTTCAAAATATAATCATTTTAAGCAAAATTTACTTCGCAGGTTTTATTTGCATTTCAATAAAATCAAAATTCATCTATGCCAAATGAATAAATCAATAGCAATTATTTGTGGTGGTGGTCCTGCACCTGGTATCAATACTGTTATTAGTACAGTAGCTAAAACCTTTATCAAAGATGGGTACGAAGTCATCGGAGTTCATCACGGATACAAAGGGTTGTTATCTGATGAACCTGATATCAAGTTTTTCGATTTTCATCATGCAGACCGCATTTTTAGTAGAGGAGGCTCTACATTGATTATGAGCAGGTTCAAACCTAAAGATAGTGAATTTAAAGCGGACTTTTTTATAAAGCATAATGTAAAATTATTAGTGACCATTGGTGGTGATGACACAGCTTCTACCGCTAATAGATTGACAAAATATCTACAGACGCAAAATCTATCTGTGGCGCATGTGCATGTCCCTAAAACGATAGATAACGATCTGCCATTACCCGACAGGAATCCAACCTTTGGTTTCCACACTGCAAAAGACGAAGGTGTTCGCATAGGAAATACGGTGTATGAAGATGCCAGAACCAGTGAAAATTGGTTTGTAGTGTCTGCAATGGGTCGATCAGCTGGTCATTTGGCTTTCGGGATAGCGTCTGCTTGTCATTTTCAGATGATGATCATTCCAGAAATGTTTGATAAAACCAAAATCACTTTTGAGAAGATAATAAACATGATCGTTTCTTCCATTGTAAAATGTAAGATTAAGGGCATAGAATATGGCGTAGCCATGGTAAGTGAGGGTGTTTTTCATTTTATGGACGAAGAAGAAATTATAAACTCTGGTATTAATTTTACCTATGATGATCATGGACATCCGGAATTAGGTACGGTGAGTAAGTCACATATATTTAATTACCTATTGCAAGTCAAACTAAAGGAAATAGGGTTGGCGGTGAAATCACGACCAGTAGAAATGGGGTATGAATTACGATGTTGCAATCCAATAGCGTTCGATTTGACTTTGTGTACATTATTGGGTATTGGGGTCAAAAAGTTATATGATCAGGGCATATCTGGTTGTATAGTGAGTGCAAACTCAAAAGGTGATATCACTCCCTTGTTTTTAAAAGATTTTGAAGATGAAAATGGAAAGATACCACCAAGGCTGGTTGACATAAATTCTGATATGTCGCAATTGTTTATCAACAACCTGTTTTTTATAACGGAGGATGATTATGATCAAGCAAAAAAATATCTAACCAATCCGGAGGACTACGATTTTAAAAAGATTTTAAATTGGAATAAATAAATTAAAATAAAATGGCTCAATTTTCAAGAATAGAAGTAGCTCAGGCAATGGCAGATACAGGAATGATTCCTTTGTTCTTCCATACCGATATCGAGTTAAGTAAAAAAGTATTAAAAGCTTGCTACGATGGTGGAGCAAGATTGATGGAATTTACCGCACGTGGTGATTTCGCTCATGAAGTTTTTGGCGAATTAACCAAATATGCCATTAAAGAATTACCAGGCATGATCATGGGGGTTGGATCTGTGACTGATGCAGGACAGGCAACATTATATATGTCTTTAGGTGCTAACTTTATAGTCACTCCAGTACTGAGAGAAGACATAGCCATCGCTTGCAACCGGAGAAAAGTACTTTGGTCTCCAGGATGTGGTACATTGACAGAAATAACAAGAGCCGAAGAGCTGGGTTGCGAGATTGTCAAACTGTTCCCGGGTGACATCTATGGGCCAAATTTTGTGAAGGGCATTAAGGGGCCGCAACCTTGGACGAGTATCATGCCGACAGGCGGAGTATCTCCAGATCATGACAATCTAAAATCCTGGTTTGGTGCAGGCGTGACATGTGTAGGTATGGGATCGCAATTGATATCAAAAGAAATACTCAGTAATAAAGACTTCAATAAACTTACAGAAGTGTGTAGGGAAACAATCAGGTTTATTGGCACATTGAAAAAATAGTCGAAACCTTGAGATGTAGCAGTTTACTCTAATGTTGGGATTAACCAGCGGGAGATATTTCTATACAAGGATTTTTAGAAAATTCGTAAATATTTACAATAAAAATGAAAAAAGTATTGTGTTTTGGCGAATTACTGCTCCGATTGCCACCTGCAAACGCGGGAGAATGGCTGCGAAATAATACCATGCCTGTTTTTGTAGGAGGTGCTGAGTTGAATGTAGCGACCGCCTTGGCTACGTGGGGCATCCCTGTCAAATATTATACTGCGCTACCCGATAATATCATTTCAAAAGATATCACGGAATATTTAAAGCAAAAAAAGATCGATACTGACCCCATTACTTATTCGGGCGAACGTATAGGACTATACTATTTGAAAGAAGGCGCTGATATGAAGAGTGCTGAAAATGTGTTTGACAGAAAATACTCTTCTTTTTCCACCTTGGGTACGGGCGTAGTAGATTGGGACTCGGTATTGGAAGATGTTTCGTGGTTTCATTTTAGTGCCATAGCACCTGCAGTGAGTGCCTCAGCCGCTGCCCTATGCAAGGAAGCACTGCAAGCCGCTGCGTCAAAGAACATCACTATTTCCGTGGACTTGAATCATCGCACATTGTTGTGGAAATATGGTCAGGAGCCCATCGATATCATGACCGAATTGGTTCAATATTGCAATGTTGTCATGGGCAATATCTGGTCAGCCAACTCACTGTTAGGTATTCCATTAGATCCAAATATTCATCATAATAATACACGCGAAAATTATTTGGAAAACGCAGGTCAATCGGCCAAAAGGATCATGGAAAATTTTCCACTCTGTTCGCATGTGGCAAATACCTTTCGTTTTGATGGAAAAGAACAAGATATTGAGTATTTTGCTGCGCTGGACACCTTGGAGGTGCAAGCGGTTTCACCTGTTTTTCGGACCAGTAGTGTGGTGGACAAGGTAGGCAGCGGAGATTGTTTTATGGCGGGTCTGATTTATGGTATTTTGATGGATAAATCACCGACTGAAATCATCAGCTTTGCTGCTGCTGGAGCGTTCGCAAAACTTCAGGAAAAAGGAGACGCCACCAAAAACTCTGTGGAACAAATATACCATATGTTGAGTCAGCATCAGTAAAGTCTTACCTAAATATGACTTTGTTGGACTAAATGCAATGTAGAATAAGCGGGAGGATGGGCAACAATGAGCCGAACCATGCGTTTTAATAGACATAGCTTAAAATACTACCCTAAAATTACAGCCAATGAAAAACTAAAGTTTTTTATACAACTTCATTGATAAGCACTGTAGTAAGTTGAAATCCACTACACATAATTTGTAATTTTGTAGTTTTGTATTATCTCACGTAAAAAGTATCCATGAATATATTTGAATTAAAAGGAAAAACAGCTTTAGTTACTGGCTGTAAAAGAGGAATCGGCATGGCTATTGCTGTAGGATTGGCAGAAGCCGGAGCAGATATCGTAGGAGTTTCTGCTACTTTAGAAATGAAAGGCAGTGCTGTCGAGAAAGCAGTCAAAGCTTTGGGACGCAATTTTACTCCTTATCAAGTGAATTTTGCCAATAGAGAGGAATTGTATGGTTTTACCAATGCCTTGAATGCTGCAAATACCAAGATAGATATTTTGATCAATAATGCAGGTATGATCATGAGAGCACCTGCTGCGGAGCATCCTGACGAATATTGGGATCAGGTCATAGATGTCAATCTGAATGCCCAGTTCATACTTAGCAGGGAGATAGGCAAAGGAATGATCGCCCGTAAGTCAGGTAAAATCATTTTTACAGCATCATTACTGACCTTCCAAGGTGGAATCACCGTACCGGGATACGCAGCCAGCAAAGGAGCTATCGGAAGTCTCATCAAGGCATTGTCCAACGAATGGGCCACCTACGGAGTTCAGGTCAATGGTATTGCACCAGGCTATATAGCAACTGACAATACAGCGGCACTCCGTGATGATATGGTCAGGCAGAGTGCTATCCTGAGTAGAATACCTGCTGGACGATGGGGCACGCCCGATGATTTTAAGGGCCCAGCCATCTTTTTATCATCCAAAGCTTCCGACTATGTGACTGGGGAAATTCTGGTCGTTGATGGTGGCTGGATGGGTAGATAAAAAGTTTTAGTAAAAGATTAGAAAATGAACGGTATAACTAAAGGGAAACGTTTGATGATCATTTGATTTGTATTTTCGGAGTAGACTCAAATATTAAACTGGGATGTCAAAAATATATTGAAGTGCTTTAGTCAAGCTGACCCATATTTGGGCTTATCCCGATAGCAATCGGGACGATAGCCATCGGGACAAAAGCGTTCGGGTTGCAGCAGCAATCGGAATGACAATCTTTGAGCATGAGCAAAAAATAGACACCCTCTTCATTTCTAAAAAGGGTGTTTTGTTACATCATTTACAGGGAGACTTACGACATCTTGGTCAATTGAAATCAAATCTGAGACCAATAGAGATGTTATTCTGGTTCAGTGTATTGTCGCTAAACAGTGGATTGAGATCATATTTTGTGTATAGGCTGATGTCTTTGTAGCCTATGTAACCACTCAGACCATATATAAAATCACTGGTATTGTAATTGCCTTTGGTCACCTGCTCGGTCTCGAGGCCATCTGCTTTGTATTCTAACAATTGTTTGGTACGGAGGTTGATGCCTGCATATCCACCAACTCCCAGCCTGAATCCTTTTTGAGATCTTACATAAGTTTTGTCATCTCTCATCCTTTTTTTAGAAAAATCAAATTCCATATGGACAGGCACGACCATATTGATGGTACGGAAATAGGGTTCATCGGTCAGTGTTTGGGGGTGAATTGCTAATACGGTCGTTTTACCATTCTTTACGTAATATTTGTTGTCCTCGGGTCTTAGATTGTTGTAAGTAAAGGAGAGACCATATTTGAGCTGTAGGAATGGGGACTCTTGCGCCAGTCTGGTCTTCCACGTCCATCCCCACTCATAAAATCTGGAGTTACTAAATTTGATGCCGCTTTCGTCTATGGTGGAGAGGTCGTCATTGCTGATGATGTTGTTGAGACCAAAGGCAAATACAAACTGGGTGGTAGTACGGGGCTCGCCACGAGTTTTTCTGTTTCTGCCATTAAATTTCCAATTGATGTTTATCCCATCTTTATCTGCTGTAGTGCGATGATCATTATCGTCATCCATATCGTCGGGATCACGATTTCTTTCATTTTTTCGGTCAGTATCAGCATCTTTATTATCATCCATATCATCTAAGTCCTTGATTCTGTTGTCTTTGTTATGTACTTCATTTTGGATCAAGTTCTGGATTTCTCGTTCTAATGGCTCGATGCGGGCCTCAATGCGATCCGCACATTTTTCAGCCAATGCCTTTTTTTGTTCTGATGCTTCTGCCGAAGAAATTTCTTTTTTATCCAAACGTTGATTGACTTCTTCTACTTGCATACGTAGTGTCTCTTTTTCCTGATCTTTGATGATCTGAATGTCTTTTTTGATGTCTTTGATGCGATCTTCAAATCCTGATTGAGCTTGTGACGTGGAGATCATGCATACCATGATCATGATGGACAATATTTTGTTCATGTCTTGATGTTTTAAAATGTTGAATAAAAATGTTTATGTGTGGTAATTTCTTGTTATTTGGCCATATTTCTTTCGTTGACTGCGGTGATCACAGTACCCGAAGTCTCCTGAATGGTTTTGATGACTTTGTTGAAAAAACTCTTGTTGGACTCACTTTCTGCTTCTGCCAATAATGCAGCAGAATCAATGTTGTATTTTCGCCTGAGTTCCATTTTTTCTTTAGCGGCTATTTTGGCTTCTACGCTCTTGAGTAGCGACTGAGCATCTATGTCTATTCCTTTGGTTACCAGTGTGTTTGATGCGACTATTGGTTCGACTTCTGAAGTTTGTTCCATTTTTTTTGGTGGCACGGCTGCCAACGAAATAGGTTCTGCTAAAGATGATATTATTTTTTCTATAGGTGCATTAGATGCTTTATTTATAGAACGATGTTTTCTATCTTGAGATACAGTGCCTTGGCTAATCTTCTCTGATGACGGTGTAGGAAGAGAAACAGCACTCTTAATTACTTGTGGCGATGTTACAATGGCTTCTGCTACAGGTGTTTGTGATGATATTGGTGACATAGTGTGTGTTATCAGAGGGCTGGAATGCTTAGGCTTATCTCCGATCATGGTCAAAGAGATCAAAGCTGCAATAACCAGTGTAATCGCAGCTGCCCACAAATGAATGGGATATTTTTTGGGTTTCGACTTTTCGGCCACCGAAAGCATCGCATCTAGCCTGTCCCAGGATTGCTGAGTAGGTTCGATTTTTCTCTGATGAAAAAATTCTCTTAGTCGATTATGTGATGATTTATGATTCATTTTTGTATGATATTGGATGTGAGATACGATTTTTGTAACATTTTTCGGGCATATGCCAATTGTGATTTTGAGGTACCCTCACTGATCTTGAGCAAGTCTGCGATTTCCTGATGTTTGTACCCTTCTATGGCATATAGATTGAAGACCATCTTGCATCCTGCCGGGAGTTCATCTATCATGGCCTGTATATCTTCGTTCATCAACTGACTATCTGAAGCATCATCGGTGGATTGGTCTGACCACTCTTCATTATATCTGATCTTTTGGGTTGATCTAAGAAAAGATATACTTTCATTGACGGCTATCCTTCTGATCCAAGCTTCAAAATTGCCCCTCGATTCAAATTTCGACAGGTTGGTAAATACCTTCATAAATGCTGTGATCATGACGTCTTCAGCCTGATAGACGTCAGATATGTATTGTCTGCAAGTGCTCAATAGCTTAGGAGAATATTTGGTATAGATGACTTTTTGTGCCTGCCTGTTTTGGTCGATGGCCGCACTGATCAATTCCTGTAAGTCACCATGTAAATCTACTATCTTCACCTTATTGCGATTTATACTTTCCTTTATGACGCTTGGAAGATCAAAATGGTTGTAAGACGCCAATTATTTTTTTAGAAATCTGAAATCTGAAAACGGCAAGCGGAAAACGGAAAACGGAGAGCCAATGATAAGAAAATCATCAATTAGCTATCGGGATTGGTCATTAGCTCATTCAAAATACTTCTCCTTTGACTCTATTCCATGACAGTGCTTTTAGCATCCATCTGGCAAGTGGCTTTACTCTCGATCTTTTGGTGAGATCTAGATACCAATTCCATTTTTTCATGATAGGAATCTTGTGTGTTTCGACAAATTCGATCAATGTGCCATCGGGGTCTTCTGTATAGCAAAATCGACCTGCCGCCTCACCCATGTCAAAGCTAGATGCGCTGTCCACCGTGAATGGATAATCAAGTACTGTACACTTATTTTTTAATTGATCCATCCCAAGTACATCAAAACAAAGGTGTATGTAGCCCATATCTCCCCAAAATCTGTCTTCAAAAATTTTCTTCGGCGGGGTAGTCATGTTTTGAACCAATTCTATATATGATTTGCCGAGCAGTCTGCTGAATGGCCCTACTCTCGACTCCGAATGTGTAAGGAGCACCCTTCGATAGGTGTTTTCAGTACCACCTAAAGGGGCAAAATCGTCAAAAATAGCCGTTTGATCACCTTCGATCTGGTCATAACCAAGGATATCTCTATAAAAGATCAATGATGTATCCATGTCTGAAACTCCAATGGTACAACCGTACACCCCTCCCGTATCACTGATACCTTGCGCATACCAATCATCACTACAATCTACTATCTCAAAAACATTGCGCAATATGTCAGCGCAGAAAAAGTGTTTTTCTCCAAAAGGGTTGCTATGCACATCGGTTAAGATGTTTAGTCCTTCACTTTTGAATTTATGGTACACAGCTTCGACATCTTCGGCTTTATATTTGACAGAAAATATGCCCAGATCGCCTATAGAAATTTTTTCTTTGGGGTATGATGCTTTCCTTTCAGTGTATTGCCAGATTTCTACGCCTCCACCACCTTGATAGTTGAGTGCCAATACTGCATGGCGTTTTCTTGGTTGTCCACCTGTGTATGGCAACATCAGTCCGGCTTCTGCTGCCTCGTCAAATATGGGTAGATCCATGCCGAGATATTTTCTATAGTACTCCCAGGTTTTATACACATGATCATTTCCCAATCCTATTTGCTGGATACCACAGATGCTGTACGACATATTGTTGACAATTGATTTATACTGGTATAATAATTTGGTCTCTCTGGTATTTTCCTGTCCTGAGTTTATCCTTTATTTTTACAAATGCATCTATGGTATATGATATATCTTCATCGGTGTGACTGGCCGTAGGAATCAGCCTGAGGAGTATGCGACCTTTAGGAATGACGGGATAAACTACTATGGAGCAGAATATGCTGAAGTTTTCTCTGAGGTCCTGCACCAATGCGGTGGCTTCTTCGACAGATCCATGCATAAATACTGGTGTGACACAACTATTGGTATTGCCCAAATCAAAACCGGCATTTTTTAATCCCGATTGTAGCATATTTACATTTTCCCACAGCTTATCTTTGAGCGAAGGGTTTTCTTTAAGCAATTGTAACCTTTTGCGATTGCCGATGACTTGTCCCATGGGCATTGATTTGGCAAATATCTGAGATCTCATGTTGTATTTCAAAAATTGCATAATGTCCTGATCGCCTGCAAAAAATGCGCCGATACTTCCCATCGCCTTAGCAAATGTCGAAAAATATATGTCTATATCCTGCTGTACGCCTTGTTCTTCACCAGTGCCTGCTCCTGTTTTGCCTTGTGTACCGAAGCCATGAGCATCATCCACCAATAGTCTGAAGTCGTATCTTGATTTTAAGGCGACAATGTCTCTGAGTTTGCCTTGCTCGCCTTGCATGCCAAAGACTCCTTCGGTAATCACAAGCACTCCACCACCTTGTTTAGCAGCCAGTTTTACAGCCTTGGCCAGATGCTTCTCTAAGCTGGTGATATCATTGTGTAGGTACGAAAATCTTTTGCCCAGATGGAGCCGGAGCCCATCTACTATACAAGCATGGCAATCTGCATCATACACGACGACATCTCGTCGCGAAAGGATACAATCTATGGCCGAAAAAATGCCCTGATACCCGAAATTGACCAAAACAGCTGATTCACTTTCTACAAATTCAGCTAGCTCTTTTTCCAATATATCATGGTCTTCAGTATTGCCTGACATCATACGAGCACCCATAGGATATGCCAACCCATATGCTGCAAATGACAAGCCGTCCACTTCTCTCACTTCGGGATGGTTGGCCAGACCCAGATAGTCATTGATGGACCACATGATGACCTCCTTTCCTTTAAAGTACATCTTATTGCCTAATTCGCCAGTAAGCTTTGGAAAGATATAGTATCCTTCTGCAGCTTCTGCATATTGACCAAGCGGCCCCCTTTCATTCTTAATTCTTTCAAAAATATCCATATGTTAATTCGTGTTATGTTTTTTAACCAGTGTATAGTATATCGATGGAATAAATCTTTTTATGTAAATACCCAAAATTTCTTTACCACCAAAATAGACTTCACGTTTGCCATTTGATACCGCTTTCAGGATATTTTTGGCCAAAGATTCAGGTGTCATACCATTGCTGGTCTGAGTGTCCATTTTATTTTGTGGAGACCCGTCAGCTGTCAGTGCATTGATGGATATATTGGTATGCACATATCCTGGGCAAATGATGGTCGTCTTGATGCCCTTATCTTCGGTCTCCGCTCTGAAACTATCAAAAAATCCATGCAGCGCATGTTTTGAAGCAGCATATCCCGACCGCATCGGAGCACCTAATTTTCCCGTGACACTGCTGATGACGACGATATGTCCACTCCCGTTTTGCAACATGGATGGAGCGATATTTTTTGTCAAATGTACCGTACCGAAATAATTGACCTCCATGATTTTTCTGTCTATCTCCAGAGCTGTATCAAGTGACGATGATCGCTGTGAGATTCCAGCATTGTTGATGAGGATATCTATGCGACCAAATTGGGCAAGCACTTGTTGGGTGGCTTGATTGATTTGAAGTCCATTGGTGACGTCCAAAGGCAACACTGTACATTTTTCAGGACGCTCTAAATGGGTTTTTAATTCTTCCAATGCACGCATATCTCTCGCAGACAAAATAAGATGTGCCCCCAGCGCAGACAACTCTTTACATAAAGCTGCCCCTATGCCTTGAGCTACCGTTTACACACAAATATGATAAAAAGTAATATATTTGTTTATCAAAATAAGGAACACATGGATAAGCAAGAACTAGTTGTATGTTTCGGAGACAAGCGACTGGAAAAAAGGGGGCTGTCATAGCCAATCGATTGACGTCTACATTTGATAAATCAATTCATAAATTTTCATTATCACGTGCTGAATGCGTCGCTACTTATAGATTTTTAGATAATCCCAGAGTAAGTGAGGAGATTTTAATAAATAGAATGATGAAGCGAACTCAGGTAGAAACAAAAGGAAAGCGAGTTATATGTATCGGGGACACTACAGAGTGGAATTTGATGAGACATAAAAGGAGAATAAACCTAAAGAGTAGTAAAATAGGAGTAATTTCAGATAATTATACATACGGGTTTATGAGTCATAACATATTAGGGATTGACAGGGATAGTCTGGACCCCCATGGATGGTTAAGTGTTGAAGTATTTAATAGACCTATTGATAATGAAGCATTTACGCGAGATAATGATTCGGTGCCAATAGAAGAAAAGGAGTCATATAAATGGTTGAGTTCATCGCTAAAAGCGAAGGAAGTATCATTAAAATCATGTACGCATGCACTTTTCGTAACAGACAGAGAGTCAGATATTTATGAGTATATGTGTAAAATTCCGGATGAAAAAACAGATATATTATTTAGAGCAAGCCAAAACAGGAGGGTAATAAATGAAACAGGAGACCTTGTAAAAGTATTTGATGATATCGGCAAGAGAAATAAAATAGGAGAAGTAAGTATAAAGATACAAGATAACAAAAAGAGAGAAGACAGGACAGCTGTATTGGAAGTGAGAAGTATAAGATATAAAATACAACGGCCAGAAAAAAAGTGGGTCAGAGAAAACTATCCTAAAAATGTAGAACTAACCATGATAAATGCAAAAGAACAAAACCCTACTTTGGTAGGTGAAGATCCGGTGGAATGGTATTTATGGACAACGGAGCAAGTAAATGGAATAGAAGATTGTAGAGAGAAGTTGGAGTTATATAAACAAAGGTGGAAAGTAGAGGAGGCACACAGATTACTAAAAAAAGAAGGATTTAATTTAGAGAGTAGTGAATTAGAAACGCCAGAAGGCATAAGGAAATTATTAATTTTAGGGATGGAAGCATCATTGAAAATACAACAATTAAAAGAAGCGCGAGATGGGAACACTTCAATAGCTGTAAAAGAAGTTTTTGAAGATGAAGAAGTGAAGTGTTTGGAACAGCTAAACGAAGTGTACCAAGGAGCAACAGAGAAACAAAAAAATCCACATCCCAAACATTCATTAGCATGGGCATCATGGATCATAGCAAGAATCGGCGGATGGAAGGGATACGCTTCCCAACGAAAACCAGGTACAATAACATACAAATGGGGATATGAAAAATTTCAGACACTCATGGTAGGGTATAGATTGAAAAACTCTCCCCCCTAAGATGTGTGTAAACGGTAGATGCCTTGAGAGGCACCAGTCACCCAAACCACCTTATCTTTGTAGAAAATATTATTCATCAATATTTTATTGAATGACAAAAATAATAAAAGAAATAGTAATTCCCTATTTTGTCTCCAGTCTGTTTCCTGACAATCGGTCATACATCTCCAAAAGCACTAAATTTTCATCATAAACTGCACTGAATACAAAAGGTTGCTCTGCTTTGATAAACATGTAAATGTGGTGGTCCGTAGGGGGAGTATCCAAATTTTTTAGATCACCGGCACTAATCCAAAACAGTTCTCCTTCATCGCAATAGGGAGGTGGTACAAAATCAATATCTGCTTTGTAGATAAAACTGATCCAATTGTACGAAGTAGGAGAAGTTTCTATCAGGACTCCACTAAATTTTGGTCTTGGAATATGTATGCCAGTCTCTTCCATTATTTCCCTCACTACTGCAGACTCAGGACTTTCGTACGGATCTATCTTGCCACCTACCGGCACGTATTTACCTACATTGGGTTGTTTTGCTCTTTTTAGCAATAGGTATTGCTCCTGACACTGTAGTATGCAAAATACAGCTGCTCTTTTTAGCCCATCGTTGTTCATAACAGTGTTTATCTAAGTAGGTGATTATTTTATTTTGCTGAATTGCCTATAGGTGGCCTCCTTTTGAATTGGTCAGTCTGTCACCTTGATCATTTATAGCATTGACTAAATATCTCATTTTGAATCTATTCTTATCACTCAATATATATTTTCAGGCCTTCTTGACCATTTGATAGCTGTTGGTGTAGTTTTCTAAATAGAAGTCCACGTTTTCTTTCAGGATGATGTCCAGTGGAAGGTATTGTGTCTTTTTTACTTCTTTTTTGAGTATGATATGATTTACAAAATTCATGATGCCCATATAGCCTTGCTGGATGGGATTTTGATTGATGATGAAATCAATTTTATCGTTTTTAAGTAGTTTGATATTGGGCGCTATCATGTCAAATCCTACAATGTCGTATTTTTTGATGTCTTCCTCTGTCATCAATTCGACGATTCTATATGATCGCGAATTGGTAAAAAAGATGCCTTTCATATTTGGATGCTTCTCTTGAATAGACAACCAAAATTCCTTTAGTTTTTCTTCGTCCATAAACTGATCAAATTCATACCAGTGTAGACAGGATACATCCATACCATTTTTTTGGAAGTAGTCCTTGAGACCGTCTATCTTGTCAGAATAGTGCTGAGCATTCCGTATATTATGACCCAGATTGAAAGTGATGATTTCGTCATGAGGTTTTAATCGCAGATGAAAAAGTCTCCCGGCAAGGTAGCCGCTATTGAAGGAGTTTTGACCTACGTAACAAAGGATGCCACTATGTACAATTTCGGTATTGATGGTGATGAATGGGATATTGAGTAATGCTGCCTGCTCCAGATACTCCAGAGATTCGTAGGTAAATGTCGGAGCTGTCAGGATGGCATCCGGACGTGATTTGATGGCGTTTTCCATTTGCATACAAAACTCATCTTTGTTAAATAAATTGAAGTCAAAATAATCTACTATAATACCATAATGGCGCACCAGCTCCAGTGCGTCAACCATCCCTTCACGAGGCTGAGCCCAGAATACATCACTGGTCGGATCAGGCATTACTATGGCAATTTTGTATGTTTTGTTGGATGCCAGAGTGCTAGCCATCAGATTTTTTTCGTAGCCAAGGTCATTGGCAATTTTGAGTATTTTTCGCTCCACATCTTTAGCTACATTGCCTCTGCCATTGATGACTCGATCTACCGTACCTCTAGATACCCCGGAGATTCGAGCTATGTCTTTGATGGTTACTTTCTTCATTATTTCTTACAAAATATTTTTAATCAAAATATCTAATTAAACTTTTATTCCTGAAAAACATAAAATTGGCCATTGAGTGATTAGAGATCATAATTGATCATTTGTCGCGATACATGTCCGTCATCTCCAAATCTGAACAATGCATATGCGGGGTCAAAATCTTGAAACGAACCGTTCCACCAATTGCCACTAATGGCTCCATTGCAAAAGTATTTTACACCCAAATATTCTACTTCGTCCTGCAGGTGTATATGTCCGCTCAAGCAAGCTTTGATGTGAGGGTAACTCTTAAACAAGTTTTTTATCCTTCGAGCATCAGTATGCAAAAGGGCTCTAGATAACTTCCAATCTCCGTTGGGAAGCATGTCTTTAAAAAACATAGCACTACAAAAAGAAATAATAGGAATGTGGGAGACTATGCAAACAAATATATCTTTAGGGACGGACTCCAATTCTTTTTCCAACCATTGATATTGCCCTTCATCCAATAACGCTATGTATCCAGCATTATTTTTTTGAGTGCTATCTAATACTATAAAATGCCAATGGCCTTTCCTAAAACTATAGTATCTATGGGGCAGTTGGTGGACCAGCATCGCCCAATTTTTATCGTAGAGGGGATCAGATTTTATATCTCCTTCTTTGACTTGCCAACCCCAGATATCGTGATTTCCGATACAGTGATATATAGGAAGGGTGTTTTCTTCATTCAGTATTTTACTCCAGATATCCCATTGAGCCTTTGTATCTTCTTTGGTAGCAGCCAAGGAGTCCATGATACTATCACCACCATTGAGTATGAATGATGGTTTATCCTTGAGGTTGTTGATGTGTTGCAAAGCTTTGCGCATTCCATTTTCGGCAATTGGGTGAGGTTTGATGTGCACATCACTCATAAATACTACATTAAGATCGGCACTCGACGCTATTTTTGATATACTGTCGGATCTGGCTCCAGCCACCAAGGTCGCAGAAGCTCCTATAATGGCGCCGGTTTTTAAAAAATTACGCCTTTTCATTCTCAGAGTTGATTTTATTTGTTTTTTTAAAATAATAAAAAGCCGGAACTCCCGCCAGTAATATCCCCATACCAATCAGCGACTCTCGATTGAGATCTATCAGCGTATTGATCACAAATGCGATAGTGACTATGAGATATACTATTGGGATCCATGGATACAGTGTCAATCTAAACCCACTATTGTCCACTTTTCTGCTTCTGAATATAAAAATAGTAGCTGTAGCCAGAGCCATAAATACGATATCCATAAATGTCACAAAAGTAATGATTTTGATAAACGAACCCCAGATCAATATCAATAATGTAGCCCACAGTGCTTGGAAAAGCATGGCTTTGTAGGGCGTCTTATATCTCGGTGATACGTCTGCTAAGAAGCTAAAAAATATTTTGTCTTTTGCCATAGCGTAGTAGATCCTTGGTGCCGTCATAGTGTAAATGCCTATCGTCCCAAATATCGAAATAGAAATAATCACACTCACCAGCTGACCACCGGCAGAAAAAACAGAGGCCAGCGCATCACCAGCTACCCTTTGGCTTTGTGCCATGACATCTGCTGGCAGCAATATCATATAAGCACCTATGATGAGTACATATACCAATGTAATGATGACCGTTGCCAGCAGCATAGATCGAGGTACGGTACGTTGTGCATCGATGGTCTCACCAGACAAATAAGTGGCGTGATGCCAACCGCCCATGGACCAAAACACACCGATAAACGCCAATAGAATACCTCCCATCAGATTATCCGGGATATTGGTCGATAGGTTGAGGTGGATGTCATGGTGGATATTGGGCACAAACCAACATCCTACCCCGATGACAGCGATCATAGCCAATAACTTAAGACCTGTAAATATCGTGGCAAATCCCTGACTTATATTGACACCAAAAATATTGATCAATGTCAATCCCCAGATGACAACTATTGCAATAAAAGAATTTTGGTATCCGCTGATGGGTATGAAAAAATTGAGATAATCTGCAAAAGCCAAGCCTAATGCTGCCAGAGCACCAGTATTGACAATCAATAAGATGATCCACCCGTATAGAAAACCTGCGATATCACCAAATGCATTTTTGAGATATACATATACGCCGCCTTCTTTTGGAAATGCAGATCCCAATTCTGAAAATGTCAATGCCCCCAAGAATGCCACAATACCACCTATGACCCAGGCAAGCAATGCGTATCCGTGATGCGGCAGTACCTGCATAGTATTGGCTGGAGTGACAAATATCCCTGATCCTATAGAAGCACCTACAGCTATGAGCGTTAGACCTCGGACATTAAGCATTCTTTTAAGTTCGGTCATATTTGGTTTCATTTGTCAGTTAATGAGCGAAATGTAATCATTTATCGATATTTATCTGTTATTAAAGTTAAATTATTACATTTGAGGCATACGTCGGTGATCGTGATTAAGATAATTAAGAAAAGTGTGGGTCTGCAGAAGATCTCCAAATTAGTATTTGGGCTAGTGTTTGTTTTCTTTACTTTAATTTTTAATACTACACTGTATGGCCAACCCACCAAACCAAGATTGCTTGGCAACAATGAAAAGACGATCATACCTTTCCAATATGTCAATGGATTCATAGTGGTTGACGTCATCTTTCAGAAGATCATGCCCCTCAAATTTATACTGGACACAGGCGCCGAAAATACGATCTTGCTGAAAAGAGAATATGCGGATCTGTTGAGAGTGCCATATCACAAAAAAATTAAACTACTTGGTGCAGATATGAGTGAGGATATTTTTGCCTTTGTATGCAATTCGACATTCTTACAAATGACCAATACGCCTGCAATAAGGCACAACATCATCGTGTTAGAGACTGAATTTTTATTGCTGGAAGAATTTATAGGCGTGAAAGTAGATGGCATCCTAGGCTCTGAATTTTTCAAAGGGTTGGTGTTGAAAATTGACTACAAGAACAATATGTTGACTTTGTACAACCCCGATACTTTTGAAGTACCAAAATCGAAAGACTATCATCATTTTGATATACAACTATATGGCAATAAACCATATATCATTTGTAAGACAGAGGTCAACCCAAGAAAACAAGTAGATGCTTTGATGCTGATAGATACGGGGGCTGGATTGTCTGCCATGTTTCATGACAACACAGACAGTCTCCTCAAACTCAAAGGAATCATAGTAAAAGGCAGCTTGGGCAAAGGACTTGGAGGAGATATTGAGGGGTATTCAGGCAAAATACACAGGCTGGAGATCGGTACATTATATTTCAATAATATGATCAGTAGTTTTCAGGATTTGGAAGGGTCGATAGTGGATAATAATAAAATAGTCAGAAACGGACTCCTTGGTAACATTTTGCTCGATAGATTTGATGTGATCATAGATTTTCTAAACGGTAGGCTATATCTGAAGCCACATAAGGATTATAACAAAGCTTTTGAATTTGATAGGAGTGGACTGACGATTTTTGCATACGGCGAAAGACTGGACAAATTTTATATCAAATATGTTACAGAACACTCACCGGCTTCAGAGGTTGATTTGAGGCCGGGGGATATTATATTGAAAGTGGGATGTTTTTCTTACAAATGGTTTACCCTCAGGCAAATCAATAAAAAGTTGTCCAAAAAAGTAGGAAAAAAAATAAAATTGAAGATTAAAAGAGGAGAAGAGGTAATGACAAAAGAAATAGTGCTGAGGGATTTATTTGTTAATTAAACGTAGTTATTTTGATGCATTCATGACAAAGGACTTTTAATTAAACAAAAAAATAGCAAAGCACCATGTGGAGTTTTTTAATAATGGTATTAGGTCTGGGTTTGATCATCTATGGTGCCAATATTCTGGTGGACGGAGCATCAGCACTTGCCAAAAAATATAATATTCCCAATATAGTCATTGGACTTACTGTCGTCGCATTTGGTACATCGGCTCCGGAGTTGGCAGTGACAAGCTATGCATCATTGAGTGGAAATGCAGAGATTGCGATTGGAAATGTAGTCGGGAGTAATATTTGCAATATTCTATTAATACTTGGACTTACAAGCATTATTTATCCATTAGATATATTAAGAAACACACTTCTCAAAGAAATCCCACTGAGTCTATTGGCCGCCATTATACTTTTTGTGATGATTAATGACCAAATGTTGGGCAATGGTACAGAAAATATTCTTTCACTATCGGATGGTATTATCTTATTGTCTTTCTTAGTCATCTTTATGTATTACCTTCTGCACCTTGCAAAAATGAGTAATGAAAAAGACTATTTAGTCATTCAAAATATGACGACATACAAATCATTATTTTTCATATTGGGGGGGTTGACACTTCTCATTGTTGGGGGGAAAATATTTGTGGATAATGCATCTATTTTGGCTGTAGAAATGGGAATGAGTAAGGCTGTGATTGGACTGACTATTGTAGCATTTGGAACTTCAGCACCCGAATTAGTCACATGTATTGTCGCTGCACTTAAAAAGAATACCGACATCGCAGTGGGTAATATTATCGGTAGTAATATCTTTAATGTGTTCTTGATTTTGGGCATAGGTTCGGTTATCTCACCACTACAAAGAGGCAATATCTCAGACATCGACTTATATATTTGTATTCTTGCCAGTGTTTTATTGCTGGTAGCGAGATATATATTTGGCCAAAAGCGTATTACTAAGTGGGAAGGCGTGGCTTTTGTAGCTATATATGTGGTCTATATCGGCTATCAGGTCGAACAAGTCATAAGCCACTAAGAGTATGAGTAAATTTTTATTGTCTTAAAATCAATGTCTTATGATCCAGGCTCCAAAATAATCGCCTCATTTAGTTCACTAAATTTGTTGATAAATTTATTGCCAGAACCATAATCTCTTGATTTACATCTAAGAAAATTTTTTAAACATACTCTAAGCTTTAATTGGTCTATAGTTCTTCAGTAGTTGCGTTATTGCCTTTTTACATCACTTCCTTACATCACTTGTATTAAATATGTGTTTATAGTTTTTCTCTTTTGGCATATTTTTCGGGTGTATCTGTCTTAAACATTCTGTTATCTTTGTGCTTAAATTCTCAATGACAATTGGAAAATAAAGATATAAGACAAAGACAAGTAGTACGGCTTCGAAACTTCAGGACAGTACACCGATATACGGGCATAGGCTTATTTTTATTTTTGACTATAGTAGCCATCTCTGGTCTAATGTTGGGGTGGAAAAAAAATAGTGGTGGCATCATCCTTGCCAATACGGCCAAAGGCACAAGCACAGACCTTAGTAAATGGCTGAATCTGGATACATTGACTCATCTCACTCAGTCGTATATGTCAGATAGCTTAGGTATAACAGATGCGGTGCTGGATCGTATGGATGTCCGGCCAGACAAAGGAGTGATCAAGTATTCTTTTTCCAACTATTACACTGGTATTCAGATAGATGCCGCTACGGGTCAAATACTGCTGGTAGAGCAAAGGTATTCGGATTTGGTGGAGCACATACACGATGGATCCTGGGTTGATAGACAGTTAGGCTTGGATTCTGGTGTGTTTAAACTTATATTTACAACCATCGCAGGATTGGGCATCTTAACCTTTTGTGTGACTGGATTTTGGTTGTGGTATGGGCCAAAGCTTTTGAGGAGATATTGATATTTATTTGTTTTAAATTTATAAAATAGCAAAACATGTTAAGCTTTTTAATACTCGTAATAGGTCTGGTTTTGGTGATCTATGGTGCCAATATACTGGTGGATGGAGCGTCTGCACTCGCTAAAAAGTACAATATTCCCAATATTGTCATTGGGCTAACCATTGTCGCATTTGGTACTTCTGCACCTGAATTGGCCATAAGTACTTACTCAGCATATACTGGCAACTCTGAGATAGCCATCGGTAATGTCGTAGGTAGCAATATAGCCAACATCCTGCTGATACTGGGTATTACCGCCATTATTTATCCGCTAACCATACTCAAGAATACGGTCCTAAAGGAAATACCTTTGAGCGTACTTGCTGCCATCATCCTCTACGTCATGGTCAATGATGTGGCGCTCGAAGGCGATGCCCAAAATATGATTTCTATAGCTGATGGTATCATTTTACTGGCATTTATGGCCATATTTATGTACTACCTTGTACATCTTGCACAGACCAGTGGCGAAGAAGAAGATTTAGAAATCCTCCATATGTCCAAAGAAAAATCGTTGTT
Organism: Saprospiraceae bacterium; assembly: GCA_049289435.1. Classification (GTDB taxonomy): domain Bacteria; phylum Bacteroidota; class Bacteroidia; order Chitinophagales; family Saprospiraceae; genus OLB9. The sequence continues at coordinate 24,927 of JBATLS010000199.1, forward strand.
GTATATCATAGGTGGATTATTGTTTCTGATAGGTGGCGGCAAATTGTTTGTAGATGGTGCAGTAGAAATAGCTCTGAAGTTGGGGATGAGCAAGGCGGTGATAGGGTTGACCATTGTAGCAATAGGTACCTCTTTACCAGAATTGGCGACCAGCGTTGTCGCAGCACTCAAGAAGAATTCGGACATTGCTGTGGGCAATATCGTAGGGAGCAATATATTTAATGTATTTCTGATATTGGGTACGAGCTCACTCGTCTCTCCTTTGGA
>JBATLS010000200.1:0-12330 GCA_049289435.1 Saprospiraceae bacterium
GAAAATTTGATTTTGGCACAAATATATAGATTAAAACAGGTACTTTATACTTTAGATATAAATCTTGAACTATTTCTGGATGTCAAAACCAAGTTTTGTGTTAACTTTGCCCGATGCAAATTAGAGTGAAACAGATCGCAACTTTACTGAATGGAACTATCATCGGTGATCCCGATGTCCTGATACATGGTCCTGCCAAAATCGAAGATGGGGCGACAGGGACAATAACGTTTTTAGGAAACCCAAAATATAAGGAATATTTACAGACTACCAAAGCGTCTGCTGTACTTATTTCTCCAGACATGCTTCCGGATGATAAAGTAATTCCAGTGCTCATTGTGGTAGAAAACGTATATAATGCATTGGCAGTATTGATGGAAAATTTTGACGACAAGATCAGTATTCAAGATGGTATCGCTATTACGGCAGTGATCGATTCTTCAGTAACTATTGGTCATAATACTTCGATAGATGATCATGTGATCATCAAAAAAAATGTCACCATAGGTCAAGACACCAAAATATTTGGTCAGGTATTTATAGGTGATCATGTGACCATCGGAGATCATGTGACCATATTTCCGGGGGTGAAGATTTATCATAAGTGTGTGATAGGTAATCACTGTACCATCCACGCCAATACGGTCATAGGTAGTGATGGTTTTGGCTTTGCCAGAGATGGGGATGGAAATTACAAAAAGATACCTCAGACTGGCAATGTAATTCTCGAAGATCATGTAGAAATCGGGAGTAATTCGGTGATAGACCGAGCTTCTATGGGATCCACGGTCATCAAGAAAGGTGCTAAGTTAGATAATTTGATACAAATAGCCCACAATGTGACCGTAGGATTCAACACCGTAATAGCAGCACAAACTGGCATCGCTGGGAGTGTGTCAGTCGGAGCAGATTGTATGATAGGTGGCCAGGTAGGAGTCATAGGACACATCGAGATAGCAGATGGGACGATGATCCAAGCTCAGTCGGGTATATCCAACACCATCAAAGGCCCCAAAGCCAAACTATACGGATCTCCCGCCATTGACTATACCAATTATCTGAAGTCTTACGCCTATTTTAAAAAATTGCCTGATATAGTTCATCAGCTTCGAGAGATACAATCTACAGTAGATAAGCTCCAAAACAAGCATTAATATCACCATTAAGCCATAATATATTGCCCATGAAGTATAAAAATATATTGAATAAAGATGTAATCATCTCTGGAGTAGGATTGCATACGGGAAAGGAAGTTTTAGTCACCATCAGTCCGGAAGAGGAAGGTTTTGGTATAAAATTTAGAAGATCGGATGTAGATGGCTCCCCTATTATTGCTGCTGATGTGGCCAATGTTCATACGACTCAAAGAGGCACTACTTTAAAATCCGGAGATGCGTCGATATCTACGGTCGAACATTTACTGGCTGCTATGAATGCACTATGTATCGAAGACGCTTTGATATCTGTGGATGGACCAGAGATTCCCATTTTAGATGGCAGCTCGGCATTATTTGTCAAAGCGTTGGAAGATGCGGGTCTTCAAAAAAGTGAATCAAAACGAGAAGTTTTTATCGTACAAGAACCTTTTACATATTTTGATCCAGAGACAAAGTCGCATTACGCAGTATTTCCGTCAGATGACTTTGAGGTAAACACGATACTGAATTTTCCTGATGAAACATTGGGTGACATGGTCGCTGTACTAAAAGGTAAAGAAAATTTTGCTCAGGAAATTGCCTATTCCAGAACATTTGTAATGTTGTCGGAGGTAGAAAAACTTTTTGATGCAGGACTAATCAAAGGCGGTGATATCGACAATGCAGTAGTGATCATGGACAAGCAAATGAGTGATCAGGAGACAGATCATCTCAAGAACAAGTTGAATAAACCCAACGCTGAGATCGTAGAAGGAGTGATCAGCACTACGCCACTGAGACATCGCAATGAGCCCGCCAGGCACAAATTGTTGGATATCATTGGTGACCTTTCGCTGATAGGTAAAGATGTTCAGGCTAAAATCATTGCCACCCGCCCAGGACATACTTCCAATATTGCTTTGGCTAAGATACTGAAAACCAAATATCTGGAGTATAGGAGAAACATGGGCAGACCTATTTACCATCCAGATATGGAGCCCGTCATGACGTCTGAAGATATCAAAAAATATCTACCACATAGGTACCCTTTTCTACTGGTCGATAAAGTCATCGAAATATCTTCCACCCATATTGTGGGAATAAAAAACATTACTTTCAACGAAGGCTTTTTTCAGGGTCATTTTCCAGGCAATCCTATTTTTCCCGGAGTATTACAGATGGAAGCTTTGGCACAAACGGGGGGCATATTGGCTCTTACGACCGTCTCAGATGGCGAAGGCCAATGGGATACTTATTTTCTGAAGATGGACAATGTAAAGTTTAAAGCCAAAGTGAAGCCTGGAGATACACTCGTCCTCAAAATGGAGTTGATCAGTCCCATTCGTAGAGGCATCATACAAATGATGGGCACCGCTTATGTAGGAAATAAATTGGTATCAGAAGGAGAATTGACAGCACAGATAATAAAAAGAGCAGATGATTAGTAATTTGAGTTATATACACCCTACAGCAATCTTGGGTGAGGGGGTTCAGGTAGAGCCTTTTGCTTATATCGGACAGCAGGTAGAAATCGGAGCCGGTACGTGGGTCGGGCCGCATGCGACGGTTTTGGAAGGATCTTTTGTCGGCAATAATTGTAAAATATTTCCAGGAGCAGTGGTAGGTGCCATACCGCAGGATCTAAAATATAAGGGCGAAAAATCTACACTGATCATCGAAGACAATGTGACCATACGAGAATGCTGCACGCTCAATCGAGGTACAGAGGCAAGTATGACTACCCGTATCGGGAAGGGGACTCTGCTGATGGCCTATGTGCATGTAGCTCATGACTCTTTTGTCGGTACCAATTGTATATTGGCCAATAATGTCAATCTGGCAGGCCACATTGAAATCGGAAATCAAGTGATCATAGGAGGATTGTCTGCGGTGCACCAATTTGTGAAAATCGGTGACCACGCTATGATTGGCGGAGGCTCTTTAGTGAGGAAAGATGTGCCCCCTTATGTAAAAGCAGCCAGAGAGCCGCTATCCTATGTGGGTGTCAATTCTATCGGACTACGGAGGCGTGGGTTTTCCAATGAGCAGGTCAACCACATCCAGGATATCTACCGTATCTTATTTGTCAAAGGAAATAATGTCAAAAAAGCCATAGATATCATCGACGCCACCATACAAGAGTCACCCGAAAAAGAGAGTATTATGGATTTCTTATCTAAGGCTGATAGAGGTCTCATGAAAGGGTTTAAACAATAATGACTCAAATCCAGGGACAATCACTTTCCAAACGCTATGGATACCAATGGATCATCCGGGAACTGGATTTGGAGTTTAACACTGGCTCCATCCACGGTATAGCGGGGGGCAACGGTAGTGGCAAATCTACGCTCATAAAAATGCTTTCAGGCTTTCTTTCGCCAACATCAGGATGGATCACATATACCATTGGCCATAAAACCATTCCTGTACAGCGCATCTTTCCTTACATATCGCTTGTAGCTCCATATACTGATATGATCAATGAGTTTACTCTTAAAGAAGTCGTTGATTTTCACGGTAAGTTCAAACCTTTTAAACGCAAATTTTCTTATCAGGAGTTGGAAGACATCATCCAATTGAAAGGTCATGGCGATAAAACACTGCAAAATTTCTCGTCTGGCATGAAACAAAAAGTACAGCTCGCATTGGGACTGTTGTCGGATACGCCCATCTTGCTCTTGGATGAACCAACGGCCTATTTGGATAAAAATGCAAAGTCTTGGTTTACTGAACTTTTGAGTGCAGCGAATCCAGACACCTTGGTGGTCATTGCCTCCAACGATACATTTGATCTGGATCTTTGCCAGGAGATTCTATATCTTGATCAATAAGACTTTATACATTATAGATAATTATAAACTATCCCTAAGTGATACCAGCTTGTGTTTGATATTTTTCAGTTGCTTTACCAAGGCTTCATCTTCCTTTTTAGCTTTTTTAATTTCATCCAATGCTCTGCCTGCACCCTCTATCGTAAATCCTTTTTCTTTGACAAGGTGATAGATTTGATGAATCATGTCTATATCTTTGACGGTATATTTGCGATCACCTTTGCTGTTTTTGCCAGGACTCAATTGTCGAAACTCAGACTCCCAATACCTGATCATCGATGGAGCTATACCAAATATGTCGGCTACTTCGCCGATGGAGTAATAAAGTTTGGTCAGCGGCAGTATATCCATGATAGAAAATTTTTAAAAGTCAAGTCAACAAAACGTCTTAAATACCTAATATGTGTTTGGAAATTAGCATTTTAGGCAACAATATAACGCAATTATTTTGCAATTTGTTTGCTAAAGAAAATTTTGTGTTCTACATTTTTTGCATTTTATAGAAAATGGGTAGTATCCAGCATTTTGTGATAAAAAGCATCAGTTTGATGTGGTTTATTCAGTACAAATTTTTGATCCTAATAAAATACATTGTCAGATGTTTATCCCAAAGAGAAATTACTTGTTGCGCTTACTTTCGAAAAAACTGGACATCATATGACTGCATTGGTCATGTTTGATGCCAAACTCGAGCTTGGTACTTGGGTGCAATAATTCCTTGCCATACTTCATAAAGCCCCTTTTTTCGTCACTGGCGCCATACACTAACTTATCTATTTTGGACCAATAAAGCGCACCAGCACACATGATACAAGGCTCCAGTGTCACAAATAGTGTACAACCATTCAAATACTTACTGCCCAAATAAGAGGACGCAGCAGTTATTGCTATGATTTCTGCATGAGCCGTCACATCATTGAGGAGTTGGGTTTGATTATGAGCCCGGGCTATGATCTGTTGCTGGCAAACTATGACAGCTCCTACTGGTACTTCACCACTTGCTGCTGCTTTTTCAGCTTCCTTGATGGCTTGCCCCATAAAATAATCGTCCGAAAAAACTGTAAGCATGGCGTAGGAAATATTTAGATCGGAAAGAAAATAAAAATAACTTTCATCACCTATTTTTCTACCCTAAAAATGTATTTTCGCTTCATTTGGAATATATTTTGCATAATTTGCATCAATTTCTTTCGATTGTTTGGGATGAAAAAAGATTCTTTATACTTTTGCACATGGAATATAATAATGACCTCAAAGTAATCGAAGAAGCATTGACATTTGATGATGTGCTGCTTATCCCCTCATATTCTGAAGTACTGCCTCGTGAAGTGAACATCAGCACTCACCTGACCACTGACTTAAGACTCAATGCACCCATCGTCTCAGCTGCCATGGATACCGTCACGGAGTACAAACTGGCCATCGCTATGGCTCGTGAGGGTGGCTTGGGGATCATACACAAAAACATGAGCATCGAAGCACAGGCAAATCAAGTGCGTACTGTCAAGCGATCAGAAAGCGGTATGATATTGGACCCGGTGACCCTCACAGAAGATGCCAAAGTCAGGGATGCGCTACATCTGATGAATCTCAATAAGATAGGAGGTATCCCAGTCATCAATAATAACGGTGCACTGGTAGGTATCCTCACCAATCGGGATCTTAGATTTGAGACAGCCCCCGAGCGCAGCGTCACAGAGATCATGACCAAAGAAAGGCTCATCACTGCACCTAAAGGCACTACCTTACACCAAGCCAAAGAAATACTTCAAAAATATAAAATCGAAAAACTTCCCGTAGTTGATGACAATAATCTTCTCATCGGTCTCATCACCTACAAGGACATCATGAAGCTCGAAAATTTCCCGCAGGCTGCCAAAGATCATCACGGCAGACTCTACGTAGGTGCTGCGGTAGGTGTAAGCAAAGACATGTTTGAGCGAGTCGAAGCCCTGGTATCTGTGGGAGTCGATGTCATCTGCATAGATACCGCACATGGTCATTCGCGGGGTGTATTGGAAGCCATAGCGGCTGTGAGATCAAAATTTAAATATCTCCAGATCATCGGTGGCAACGTAGCCACTGCAGAAGGGGCCAAAGCACTGGCAGATGCCGGCGTCAATGCAGTCAAAGTAGGCGTAGGGCCGGGTAGCATCTGTACTACACGTATCGTAGCTGGCGTCGGCGTACCCCAACTGTTTGCGATCCGAAATGCTGCACATGGTCTCACGGGCAGTGGTATTCCTATCGTCGGCGACGGTGGGATCAGATATACGGGTGACATCGCCAAGGCATTGGCAGCAGGTGCGAGCAGCATCATGGCGGGTTCACTTTTTGCAGGTACCGAAGAAGCACCGGGCGAAACCATCCTCTTCGAGGGGCGTAAGTTTAAGGTATATCGCGGCATGGGCTCTCTGGGTGCGATGGAGCTGGGCAGCAAAGACCGATACTTTCAGGATATAGAAGAAGATGTCAAAAAACTAGTCCCCGAAGGCATCGAGGGTCGAGTACCATATAAAGGATCTGTCTCCGAAGTCATGGTGCAATATCTCGGCGGACTCAGAGCCGGGATGGGATATTGTGGTGCTGCTACTATACTTGATATGCAAAATGCCAAGATGGTCAGGATATCCGGGTCGGGTATATTGGAGAGTCACCCGCACAACATCACGATCACAAAAGAGTCCCCCAACTATAGTAAGAAGGGGTAAATGATTGTTGAAATGGTTGGTTCAACTACTATTTGAATGGAAACTATTTTGTAGATGATTCTTCCAGTTAGCTATCGGGAAGTCAGACTCCGACCGAATACGAAAAGTTTTGTTCAATAATTAATGTTTCAAGTCAGGCCTTGGTGGTAAAAATGGTAAATCTATGCACCAAAACATCAATGCACGAAACATCCTCCCTCCCTGCCAAGCTATCGTTTATGTGCAAATATGATAAAAAAGTAATATATTTGTGTATCAAAATAAGAAACACATGGATAAGCAAGAACCAGACGTATATTTCTGAGACAAGCGACTAAAAAAAAGGGGGACATCCCAAAATTTCATTTTTATATAAATTCTTATAAGATTACCCCATCCCTGCCCGCTACGGGGCAGGCAGGCCTGCCCGCTGCGAAGTGGGCTGGCAGGCTTGCCCGCTTCGCAGCAGGCGAGCCTGAAGGTAGCTAAAACGAAATTGACATCCTTCGAATGTAAAAATGGGATACACCCATTCACTTCAAGTACATCCGTGTCAAAGTCCGGTTTTCAGGAGTAAATTATTATTTTCTAATACTCCACCGATATCCAAATGGTTGAGTATGGTCAAGCCATTGGTGACCAATCGGGCAGTCGGCATATTGGTGGTATGAACGGTCAAATTGTACACCGGCACAGTGCTGTTGATACGAATGGTTTGGCTGGCAGGCGTAGATGCATTACCTATTTGCAGCGTACCACCCGTCACAGATGCGGACGATGAAAGATTGATATAATCTGCTGCATTGGAAGATGCCTTTTGTACTACGATAGTACCACCACTCATAGCAAATGGCACTCCACTATTGATTTCAAATGGAGCTCTAGTACTACTTGTACTTCCCACAGTATTGACCGTGATGACCCCTCCAGTCTGAATAAACGACCCATATGACGATCCGCTATTTGGCTGAAATCTTCCTGCTATATTCAAGCTACCACCCTCCATCTGTAAACTTCCACCATTCAAATAGGTGATAGTGTTACCTGAATTTGTCCCAACATTCACGATGCCTGAAGATATTCTTAGTGATCCGGCATCTAGGAACCAACTAAAATTACCAGAATTGACAGTGCCTCCATTGATCCATAAACCTGCTGATGTCGTTGTGCTACCGATAGTTGCTGAAGATGTAAATGGCGTGATGGTCGAAGCACTTGAGAGCTTAAATGTTCCGCTGTTGATGATCAATCTGTTTGATGCCGCATTCAGGGTGATTAACGAAGTGACTTCCAGTATCTTTGATTTATCACCCTTGGATACCGATAATGCATTAAAAGCTATAGCAGAGGCTCCACGTATTATCTGCAAATCATTGGTACCAGCGAAATCAACAGTACCCATGCCAGCTGAAAAATTTCCAATATTTGTCCATTGACCATGTACTGTGAGTGTGTAAGGATTAGTATTGCTCATAGTTAGTGTGGCCCCAGTATCTATAAATAAACCAAAACAGACAGAACCAGAAGCATTGATGATCGGTTGATTGGCTGGAGCTGAAGGAATCAAAACAGATAATGATGAAGTAGGAACAGTATTTGGACTCCAATTTCCTGAATTAAACCAATCGGTACTTATGGCTCCCGTCCAACTTACTAAATCGGTTGATGCACTGATATAAGGCAGTCCTGCAGAATATTGATTAGAACCATTGACCGACCATATTTTATAATAATAGGTTGTATTGGTCGTCAATCCAGTGTGATTGAAGGTATTTAGACTACCTTTGTACAATACCGTACCCCCGCCATTGGGTAGTGTATTCCCTAAACTATAGTTCACACCGTCTGCGGGTTGCCCAAATAAGATCGTAGGTGACCAAGCAATGATCACGTCATTATTGCTGACATTTTTGACCCATGAAAGGTTTATTTGTGATGGGCTTACTCCTTGTCCAACAAATGAATTGGGATTGACCACATTGACCTCTATCAAATCACTCTGCCACAAACCTCGCCCATAGGTGGCAGCACTAATACGATTATTGGTCGGATTGGCCCCATCGTAATAAATTTCCAGTTCTCTGATGTCCACAGGTGGTAGTCCATGACTGAAAAGAACCCAGTCAACCATAGTTGCATTCTTATACCAAACACCTGTTTCGTTGCCTATATATAATCCTTCGCTGGCATTTTTGTCAATAACCATACAATTGATGTATAAGTATGGTAAATTTCCTGAAATATCAGTCCATAAAGCTCCCTGATTTATTGATTTATATACTCTATTTCCAGCAGTAGCATAGACGATATTCGCATCTGACGGGTGGGCTTTGATATCTGTAGGTGTAGTACCGCCAGGCAATGCACATGCTGTCCAAACCACACTTGCAGCAATTGCATTGGCATTATTAGTTCTTTTTACTTGACTAGAGCGCACTACATATAGGATATCAACATTTACGGGTGATTGCTCTAACACACTGCAAGTAGTCGTCTCACTAGTAGAAATAGCTGTCCAGGCTACAGAAGATGCTGGAGATGCTTTGATATTGTCGCACCTGAACACATTTTCATATCCTGCAAACATGATACTTGGGTTTGACTTATGAAGAAAATAAGGGGTAACCCAAGCTCCTGCTTCGCTTGAACCGATTCCAAAAGAGCCAGTTTTTGCAACAGCAGAATACGTACCATTTACGCCTGACGAAGACCTATTTATCTCTCCACGAATATATGTATTATAACAATAATTATTTGTCGAATAATCAATAACAGATTCGGTGCCATCCCCACCCCGAACTGTGTGCAATGCTGCTCCGTTGACCACATTGGTACCATTATCCTGTTGACCATAAATAAACAGATTTGATTGCGAAGCACTACCACCGATTTTATATATTTGGGTTATTGGCAGGGGACCTGTGATTTCAATCCAACTTGTGCCATTATTGGCAGTATAACTGATACCACCATCATGCCCTAAGTACAATCTATTATTCAGCGGATTCCTTTCGAGCGTATGATGATCTGCGTGTACCGTCGCCGCAGTACCACTACATGTATATGCCCATACTGTACTGATTTGCCAGGTTACTCCTGCGTCTGTAGATTTCCAGGTATTGATACCGCCAACATATAGTGTATTTGCATTGCTTTGATCTACATTGATGCATAGATCATAAGTTGCCTGACTGGCTGTGCCACTGGCATCACATTCATACCCAAGTATATTTGGCTCGGGAGAGGCAGTCATTTTTGTAAATGTAACACCACTGTCGGTGGATCTCAATATCCCAGCAAAAGTATTATTAGATTTGATTTGGACAAGATATACTGTCGTAGGACTACCGGCAGATACGCCTATAACCATTCTCGATCCTATATCAGTGGTAGGGATACCTGTAGTGATATTAGTCCAAGAATTTCCATTGTCAGATGATCTGTAAAACAAGGATGGGGTTGTGATTCTTACGGCATATACTATATCTGGATCACCGGGTTTAAACTGGATGTCTTTAAAATTGCCAGCAATCGATGTCAGTGTCCAAGTCGAGCCACCATTGGTGGTCCTATAGATACCTGTATTGGTAGCAGCAATGAGAATGTTATTATTGGCAGGGTGCATGATGAGGTCGCCTACTACCACATTACCCATGGTGTTATTTACAGCATTCCATGAGACACCAGCATTAGTGGATTTATATACCCCAATACCTGGAGCATTGCCACCATCTCTGTCTCCTGTGCCTATATATATGATATTGGGGTCAGTGGGATGAACAATGATAGATGAAACACCCAAAGAAGGAAGATTATTACTCAGGTTTGTCCAGGAGAGTCCATGATCTGTGGTTTTCCATATCCCTCCTGCTGGTACACCTATATAAATGGTATTTGGATCTGAAGGATGGAATGCAATCGCATTGATTCTACCCATCCCGGTCGGTTGTCCCGTGCTATTGACAGGATATGTATATGGTGCCAATAGTGACCAATTGCCGCCAGATGACCGCAAATCGTTTTGATTTCGCATATATCTGTTGTACTCGGATAGGACATAATCGGGTGATCTAAGTTTTCCATTAGGCAAAATCCTTAATTCGTTGATATACTCCCACCGCTTGAAAACTTTGTATCCATTACCTTTGGTATCTGTCCTGTTTTCCCAGTATGCATTAAATTTTTGCTGGGCCTCTTTAAAATTCACATCCGGATCCTGCATCATTTCCAACCAGGATTTATCATTGCTACTGTCCTGACGAGTAGCAACACCTTGTCCAGATAGTGCAGTAGACAGCAATATTAATACTGAAATAATAAGATAATTATGCTTCATGTGAAGTAATATATTTGATTGTTAAAGAAGGGGTTATACGATTAAAAAACTAATTTTAGTTACCTGAAATAGGCTTAAATTGTTAAAATAAACTTCATAATACTTAATCTATCCCGATGGCTATCGGGACGATGGCTATCGGGAAAAAACAACACCTTAGATATTTCCTTAAGTAGTATGAACCAAAATTATTTATTCCAATTGTTGCTACAAATATAGGTGTAAAAAATAAACATATAAACTTTATTTATACAAAAAAATTAAATATGTTATCAAGTTTAAAATTAGACTAAGTCTATCTTTCAATATATAGTTCATTCCTATAGTTCAAAAATAAATAAATGGCTTCTTGCCTCTGTCGCTAAATTATACTTATCAGAATGGTCACATACTTTACGACATAAAAATACTCTTCATCACCTCCAGTGAGTTGGGATCTCGAAAACCAGTGATGTGTATTTTGTAAAAATGCAATAAATGTTTTAACAGTGCTCCTCTTCTATTTTTAGTAAGTGATATCTGGTCAATATCACCAAAAGTATATCTGCTTAAATCATAGAAATCTTTGGAGTCATCCATGCCTAAGATGTCGTTTTTGACTGTTGTGGTGTCAGCGTAAATACCATCTGTCAAATTGAAGTAAGGCGTCTCATCACTATAATTGTCTAATGGCCCGAACCCCAGATAACTGCTCAATTCGATCATAAATAAGAGATGAAGACAGGGGTTTTTGATTTTTTTCTGATCGGTATATTTGAACGATGCAACCAGAAATTGGTACAAACCAGGATTGGCTTCACTTTCTTTTATGGACATGCGAGCTACCTCGAGCATAAAGATAGCCATAGACGATATGACTACATCTACATTGATGGCTTCATATGGATATGCTAGAGATATTTCTTTGATTCTGGATAGTTTGTCACCATCAGCATCATAAGCGATGATGCGGACTATATTGAGTGGCTGATAGATAGCGGCTTTTGATCCTGATCTGGACGAGCGCACTCCTGATACTATAAACGAACGGAGTCCTTTATCTTCAGTGTATATATCACATATGATACTCGTTTCGGAGTATTTGATCGTGCGAAATATGATTCCCTCAGAGTTTAATAGCTTCATTAGAGCCTTTATTTATTTAAAATGGTTACAAAAAATATGCAGCAAGAACCTAAGGATAATACCGTTTTTAATCATAATACTCACTAAAATTCCCAATCATCTATGGGTTTTACAACATATTTTAGTTTGGTGGCTATGCGTTGTTTTTGTCTGTCGAAGATCAGTTTTGCCAACGCCTGAGTAGCAGGATGTTCGCCACCCGGGGTGAGGGC
>JBATLS010000201.1:0-9221 GCA_049289435.1 Saprospiraceae bacterium
ATCAAGGACCTGCCTGTCTGCCAGCCGGCAAGTTAGTAAGATTAAAGGATTTCGCAGAAAAAAGATCCGTGGCATCATCACAATATGTGAAAATCCCCGCTAAATGGGCGGGCCTGCCCGTACAGGCGGGCCTGATAATTACAGCTACGTCACAACGTAGCCATGGCTATACCGTAAATGAGAGAATGTTTGTAACCTAAAAATCTACAACGAAAATCTATTGCAGCTAAAAATACTTACACCTTCTTAGGAGGAAGGTCAAAGGCTTTGGCTTCGTGCTCAAAATGCTCTCTGTGGGAGCCGTCGCAAAAAGGTTTGTTTTTTGACATACCACATCTACAGATGCCTACAGTCGTTCGACCTTGAAGACCATACTCATTGCCTGAAGCATCTGATATTATAAAATCTCCCTCTACCTTGAGAGAACCGTTAGAATTGACTATAATTTTTGTAGGTGTTGACATAAAAGTATTTAGTTGGTAAATAAAAACGCATGTACATGACATACAAGCATCAACAACCTGATAAATAGGAAATAGTTCAAAAACTAAACATTGAGCTAATGCTTAAAAGCAGCATATTTGCCACAGAAGAGGTAAAACTAAAAAAAACACTACTTTCAAACTGTTGGTATTCATGCTATTGCCAAACTTTGAGCCTGATAGAATTGGTGATTTTAATTTATTATTATCTTTTTCTGAGTGACCTTTTTTCAAGAAATCAACTGTAGTCCGGTGCGTCTATTGACCAGTTCTTAATGCATGGTGAATGCGCTTTGTGTTTTCGATTCTAAAATAGAGTGTCCTGTCAAAAATGTATCTACGGCCTTTGCCGCTTCTCTACCCTCTTGTATCGCCCATACGACCAAGGACTGCCCTCTGCGCATGTCCCCTGCTGTAAATACTTTGGGGATGTTGGTTTGGTATTTGTCATCACTTACATTTCCTCTTGCATCCAGCTCCAGCCCCAATTGAGTGAGCATACCCTCGTGCTGGGGGTGCAAAAATCCAGCAGCTATAAATACAAAATCACAAGCTAATATCCTGATAGTACCTTCGACTTCTTGAAAATCATATCGACCCGTGGATTCATTCATCGCCCAAGCGATATCTACTATTTCTATGCCAGTAAGTTGACCGCTTTCATCTTTGATAAATCTTTTAGTCATGATAGACCACTCCCGTTGGCATCCTTCTTCGTGTGAGCTGGACGTCCTCAGTACCATCGGCCACAATGGCCAAGGGTCCTTATCTGTTCTACTCGTACCGGGTTTTGACAATAATTCTATCTGGACGACCGACGCAGCTCCTTGTCTATTGGAAGTGCCTACGCAGTCCGCTCCGGTATCGCCTCCACCCAAGACGATGACATTTTTACCTTTTACAAAAATATCAGGTGTCTTTTTTTGACCTTGATCTATATATTTGTTGGACAACTCCAGAAAATCCATCGCAAAATGAACACCTTCTGCATCCCGACCTTCCACTGGTATATCTCTTGGGATGGTACTACCTCCTGTGAGTACCAGAGCGTCATGCTCTGCATATAACTCATGGACATCAACATTTTGACCTACATTGGCATTGCAAATAAATTGAATCCCTGCGGACTCCATGGTAGATATACGCCGATCAACAACCCATTTTTCGAGTTTGAAGTCGGGAATCCCATATCGCAATAGCCCACCAGGCTTTTCGTTGCGCTCATAGACTGTGACACTGTGTCCTGCTTTAGTCAATTGATCTGCCGCTGCCAATCCAGCAGGTCCCGACCCGATGACCGCAATTTTTTTACCTGTAGTATTAGATTTATCCGTGGATTGAACCCAACCATTGGAATATGCCTGCTCAATGATTTGTTTTTCGATGTTTTCGATCGTGACTGGCAAATTATTGATACCTAAGACACACGATGCTTCACAAGGTGCCGGGCAAATCCTACCAGTAAACTCTGGAAAATTATTCGTCTCAGCAAGTATTTGATAGGCTCTTTGCCATTCTTCCCGATACACCGCATCATTAAAATCTGGAATGAGATTTCCCAATGGACAACCGTTGTGACAAAACGGAACTCCGCAGTCCATACATCTGGCTGCCTGATTTTTGATATGATCTTCAGGCACAGGTAGATAAATCTCCTTGTAATCATTGATTCTGTCTTTCGGAGACCTAGTCTTAGGATTTTCTCTACTATATTTTATAAAACCTTTTGGATCAGCCATTATATATATGATATTATATTCGAATGTGTTAAATTAAATTAAAACCCGTATTTGGTTGCATGCACCATTTTGGGCTTTTTCTTATGTCCTGATTCACTCTTTCTCTCCAGTACAGCTTTGTATTCTATCGGCATGACCTTGGTAAACAATTCTTTTGATGCTTCCCAATTGTGCAGGATTTCAAGAGCAGTTACTGAGCCTGTATATCTAAAATGATCTCTTAACTGTTCTTTCAGCACTTGTTCATCTTTGGATGTCACCACATCTATGGTTACCATCTCTCTGTTGAGCCTCTTTAATAAATCTTCTTTGTGACCATAGACAAATGCCATGCCGCCACTCATACCTGCTGCAAAATTTCGACCCACAGTACCCAAAATTGTCACCAACCCGCCAGTCATATATTCACAGGCATTGTCCCCTACTCCTTCGACTACTGCGCTTGCTCCACTATTCCTTACAGCAAACCGCTGTCCTGCCCTACCCTTGATAAATACTTCCCCAGATGTAGCCCCAAATAATGCTACGTTGCCTACGATAATATTTTCAGCAGGTTCTCCAGCAAAATCTCTATCTGGAGTGATGATAAGTGTAGCTCCACTCAATCCCTTTCCAAAATAATCATTGGCTTCGCCCTCAAGTATAAAATGGAGGCCTCTGATACCAAATGCTCCAAAACTTTGACCAGCCGATCCAGTAAACCTAAAATCCACAAATCCATCCGGCAAACCTACAGCACCATACTTTTTTGCTATACTCCCCGAAAGCATCGTACCTACGGCTCTATCCGTACTGGTGATAGGGAATACACTATTGATATTGATTCTATCCTGAATTGCCAACTCAGCATATTGTATCAGTTTCTGGTCAAGCACAGCATCTATACCATGATCCTGCTCAATGGACTTATACAATTTGTGTGATGGGTCATTGGGGGTTTGATATAGTAAAGGAGACAAGTCCAGCTCTCTGTATTTCCAGTATTTATTGCTCACGTCATAGGTCAAGCGATCAGATCTTCCTACCATTTCATCCACCGTACGGAATCCTTGTGATGCCATAATTTCTCTTAACTCTGATGCTAAAAATGTAAAATAATTGATTAGATACTCCACTTTACCATCAAATTTTGCCCTTAATTCTTCATCTTGGGTAGCAATACCAACGGGACACGTATTGAGATGGCATTTGCGCATCAGGATACAGCCACTGACCACAAGAGCAGCTGTCGCTATCCCCCACTCTTCTGCGCCGAGCATAGTGGCGATAGCCATGTCCCGACCAGTCCTGATCTGACCGTCTGTCTGGAGGGTGACTCTATCTCTGAGTTTATTTTTGACCAATGTTTGGTGTGTCTCTGCCAGACCCATCTCCCAAGGTAGTCCTGCATGCATGATGGAGGACAATGGAGAGGCTCCTGTACCCCCATCAAAACCTGAAATCAATATGTGATCGGCGTGTGCTTTCGCTACCCCGGAAGCGATGATACCAACCCCAGCTTTGGCGACCAACTTTACGCTGATGCGTGCCGATGGATTGGCATTCTTCAGATCAAAAATCAATTGTGCCAAATCTTCTATCGAATATATATCGTGATGTGGTGGAGGGGATATCAGTCCCACACCCTCGGTACTATGTCTTATTCTGGCAATATTAGCATCTACTTTATGCCCCGGCAATTGACCTCCTTCCCCAGGTTTTGCGCCTTGAGCCATTTTTATTTGGATCTCATCCGCATTGTTGAGATACTCGATGGTCACCCCAAATCTACCTGATGCTACTTGTTTGATCGCTGATCTCATCGAGTCGCCATTGGGCAATGTATGATATCTTTTGGAGTCTTCTCCACCTTCTCCGCTATTGCTCTTACCCCCTATCCTATTCATAGCTATAGCCAATGTGGTGTGGGCTTCTTCGGATATGGATCCAAATGACATCGCCCCTGTAGCAAATCTGCGCATGATATTTTCTACTGGCTCTACCTCATCCAAAGGGATAGCATCGCCTGCTTTAAAATCTAATAAGCTCCTTAGGGTACAAGCTCTTTCTGATTGTGAATTGACTTCAGTAGCGTATTTTTTGAAAGTATCGTAATTATTGGTTTTTGTGGCATGTTGGAGTAGGTGCACAGATGCTGGATTGAACAAATGAAACTCTCCTCGCTGCTTCCACTGGTATTTTCCAGATTCATGCAAAGAAGTAATATCTGTAGAAGAAAATGCTACATAATGTTTGTGAAGCTGCTCTTTGGCCAGCATATCAAATGTCATACCACCGATACGAGACACTGCACCCCTAAAACAAAAATCCATCACTTCTTTGTGTATGCCGAGTGCCTCAAACGTTTGGGCAGCTTTGTAACTATTTACTGTAGAAATACCCAGCTTGGACATGATCTTTAATAATCCTGAATCCAATGCTTTAATATAGTTTTTGACTGCCGTGTATGATTCCTGTCCAGATATCTTCGCCATATCGGCAATAGATTGGATCGCCAGAGTTGGATATACAGCATCTGCCCCAAATGATAATAAGGCTGCCACATGATGCGACTCTATGACATCCCCTCCTTTCACTACCAATGAAGTATTTCGTCTCCATCCAGCATTGATCAAGTGATGATGAATGGCGCCCACCATCATTAACGAAGGAATAGCAGCATACTCTTTGGTGATCAAAGTATTGTCAATGATTAAAATTTCACACCCCGACGTCACTTTGCGTTCGGCTTCGTTGCACAATGATGATATGGCATCACGAAGAAAAGTCACATCAGAAGCATCAAAAACTGCATTCAATTGGCAAACTTTGTATCCTGTGCCACCTGCTGATAGTAATCTTTGATACCAATCCTTGCTCAAAACAGGGCTGGTCAAAGATATTTGTCGGGCATTGCTTGCTTTAATTTTTAATATATCTCCGGCATTGCCCAAATAACACTGAAGGGTCATAAAAAACTTCTCTCGCAATGGATCGATAGGTGGATTGGTCACCTGAGCAAATTCCTGCTTGAAATAATTGAAAATAGGTTGTGCTTGTGTGGATAACACTGCCAAAGGTATATCAGATCCCATAGAACTGATGGGTTCGTACCCAGTGTCCGACATAGCCGTAAGCAGCACTTCTTTATCTTCTCTCGAAAATCCTAAGGCAGTCTGCCTGGTATGAAGAGGAAGTAGGTTTTGTTTCGATTCATCGGCAGATGGTGGTATATCATTGATGTTGATTCTGTGCTCTTTGTTCCAGATGCTGTAAGGATTTCGCTGACAGATGATGGACTTCAATTCTTCATCACCCACAATCCTACCTTCGTCTAGGTCCGCAATTAATATCTTGCCCGGACTTAGATTTCCTTTGAATACAATGTCTTCTGCCGGTATAGGCAATACACCAGACTCTGAAGCCAATATGATACGATCATCACTGGTGAGACAATATTTGGAAGGGCGTAATCCGTTGCGATCTACAGTAGCACCTACCAACACGCCATCAGAAAAACAAATCGATGCTGGCCCATCCCATGGCTCCATGAGCGGCTCATAATGCTGGTAAAAATCTTTTTTATACGGTGCCATCTCATCATCATTTTGATATGCCTCGGGGACCATCATCATGAGCGCATGAGGCATAGAGTATCCATTTCTGAACAGAAATTCCAATACTGCGTCAAAATTGCCAGAATCCGACAATGTATCGCTACAGACCGGCAAAAGTTGATTCAGATCATCTTTTGTGTAAACATCAGAAACTAATTCTTTTTCTCGAGCGTGCCACCAATTGACATTGCCTTGGACGGTATTGATCTCCCCGTTGTGCGCTATACATCTGAAAGGTTGTGCCAGTTTCCATTTCGGGACGGTATTGGTAGAAAATCTGGAATGTACCAGTGCAATAGCCGACTGGTAGTCAGGATCACTCAGATCAGGAAAGTACTGTCTTACTTGAGATGCGGTCAGTTGACCTTTGTATATGATCGTTTTGGATGAAAAAGATGGGAAATAAAAAACTTCTCGCAAAAAATCATATTTGTCAGCCACAGTGCGAATCATATGATTGCGAATGACATAGAGTCTTCTTTCCAGTGCATGCTTGACCAAATCTCTATCATTTGGTGATACAAAAATCTGTACCATATCAGGCTCAGTAGAGAGTGCTCCAAGACCTATCATACTATTATCCACGGGCACAGGACGTGTCATCAATAACCTGAAATCATGTTGCTTCAGTACATCAGCCACGATCTCCAATACTTCTTTTTTCAAACCTTCATCCTTAGGCAAAAACACAAAACCAACGGCATAATTTCCTGCGGCAGGTAGTTGAATACCTTTGGTAGCAGCATACTTTTCAAACAATAAGTGTGGTACTTGTGTCAATATGCCTGCCCCATCCCCGGTATTTTCTTCACACCCGCAGGCGCCTCTATGCTCCATGTTTTCCAACATGGTCAAAGCATCACTCACTATTTGCCAGGATTTTTCAGATTTTAACTGTGCGATTAAGCCAATACCACAGGCGTCTTTTTCATATTGTGGAACATACAGTCCCTGCTCACTTTCGAGGTTGGATTTTGCCATCATATTGTATTCAGAAAAAACTTATAAAATGAAATAAAAAAAGTAGTAAAACTAAAATTGACTACAATAATACACTATATTTACCAATGAATACAATCCATTTGGTATTCTATTGTCATGGTCAAAGTTGTTTTCATACAAACATATACCTGTAAATCAATGATTTAGGATAAATATACTTGTTATGCCTATATCACAATCGGATCAATTATTTCAGCTTGTTAAGTCATTGACTAAGGCCGAAAAAAGAAATTTCACCTTCTATTCTTCCAGAATTCAGGATTCTGATTCGCTTAAGTATATCCAACTTTTCGAACTGATAGAGAAACAAAAAGGGCTCAATGATGCACAGATTATTGCAAAACTAAAAGGTGTAGATAAAAATCAGTATTCCAACCTAAAAAGGCATCTGTACAAGCAACTTATGGTCAGTCTCCGGATGATTCACATACAAAAGAAGACTGATATTCAGATCAGGGAGTACCTGGACTATGTAGATATCCTGTATGGAAAAGGGCTGTATTTGCAAGCACTCAAAATACTTAATAAAGCTAAAGATCTGTGTGAGAAAAGTAATAATGACCTACTGTTTTTATCGACACTCGAGACAGAAAAAAATATCGAATCCAGACATATCACCAGGAGTGGCCCAGATATCGTCGTAGAATTGATCGCAAAAAGTGAAGAAAAAATAAAAATTGCGAATAATATTGCCAAACTGTCCAATATCAGGCTATTGCTTCACAGCCACTATGTCAAAAATGGTCATGTCAAAAACAAAGCTGAACTCGATCATTTTGTGAATGAGTATTGTTGGGTAATCGCTAGTGAAAACCAGGAAGGTCTTTCATATTATGAAAATATATATTTATACCAATCTTTAGTTTGGTACTATTATATTATCCTCGATTTTGAAAATTGCCTGATCAACGCTGAACACTGGGTCAAACTATTTCAGGAATCACCTGAACTAATACAAGAAGATCCGGACTTGTATATGCGAGGCTATCATTATATCCTTACTTGTGCTTACAACCTGCGATTAAAAGATAAATATGACCAATATCTGGATGAATTGGAAGCGTTTAGAGATAAGTCCTACGGACAGTTCAACAATAACTCGCAAATAATCTCCTTCCTGTACGTACATTATGGCCGACTCAATAAGTACTTTCTCCATGAAAAATATCAGGAAGGATTGACAATAATCCCAAGAACGCTCCGAAGAATCCAACGTTACAAAACAAAACTAGATGCACACCGAATCCTTGTATTTTACTTTAAAATAGCATGGATGCATTTGATGGCCGGAGACCATTCTATGGCCATCAAATATTTGAATAATATATTCCAAATGGAAGTAGGCTCGCTCCGCGAAGATATCCAGGGATATAGTCAGCTAATGTTTCTGATGGCACATTACGATGCTGGCAATGATGATATTATGGACTACCTGATCAAAGGTGTTCGGCAGTTTTTCAATAAAATGCAGGAAAAAAACAAACTGCAAGTAGCCACCATCAAATTTTTCAGTAAAATAGTCAAGTTGCCAGACTCCGAAAGAAAGCTACTGATGAAAAAGTACGCTGAGGAATTATCAATAATGGAGCAAGATATTTTCGAAAAAAGATCCATGCTCTATCTCAATATAAAATCCTGGCTGGATAAAAAAATGGGCACATGAAAATCTTAAGGACGGATGGGAAAAATCACAATTTTGGCACTCTTGTCCAGCTACTGGACGCTGAACTTGCAGTAAGAGATGGATCAGATCATGACTTCTACCATCAATATAATGGAATAGACGATATCAAATATTGTGTATTAGGTCTTGAAAATGACTACCCTATAGCATGTGGTGCGATCAAAAAACACGATGATGTCACCATGGAAGTCAAAAGAATGTACACTCTACCTGATTATAGAGGTAAGGGCATTGCTTCGCAAATTCTGACAGAACTGCAACATTGGGCAAAAGAAATGGGTTATCTAAAATGTGTCCTGGAGACTGGAAAAAAACAACCCGAAGCGATTCAGTTGTATCTTAAAAGCGGCTACAAAATCATCGCAAATTACGGTCAATATGTGGGTGTAGAAAATAGTGTTTGTTTTGTGCTGGTGCTTTAGGTTTTAGGCCCGATAGCTATCGGGATTAGACTTTAGCAATTAGCTATTAGGCTTTAGTCCCGATAGGTATCGGGAATGGGGATTTGGCTTTCTAATCCACTACAATTTCGTTGACTACTGTACATCCAATCTTCAGCCTTCTCTACCCAATCACTTCTCACGGGATTTCCATGAAAATAAGCGAAAATTTGAAGCCCTTTGTGTTTTCTGCAATAACCAAAATTGTCCAAAATGATATCCCTATAAACTTTCAGTGTAAAAATGCCCGCCTGCTGGGTATCGGGTTGAGACCACTT
>JBATLS010000202.1:0-2439 GCA_049289435.1 Saprospiraceae bacterium
GTGTTTGATTATTTACTTACTCAACATTGGGGTAAATATTCTGCTGAAAATATCTATACGTTTACCAGTAGAGTTTATGATACACTGGACAAAAAAAAAGATGCCTTTCCGCCCAGACTCCGCGAATTATTACCCAAAATGATCGCTGACGACTTTCTGATGAGTTGCAGTACAGAAGAAAGATTAATCAAAACGTTTGTGCATATCAAAAAGAGAGCTAAATTTGACAACCATTTCGATACTGCCCATCAAGATTTATTCGACAATTATGAGGCAATAGACCTTCATTTCAATACATTTTTTCCAGAATTAATGACAGATATTCATCAATTTTGTGATTGTAATTAACGATTTATGCACCCAACACGCCAATATGGAATCATCGGCTACCCATTATCTCATACGTTTTCACCCGGGTATTTCAACGCCAAATTTTCTGAAGAACAGCTCGACGCAAAGTATGATGTTTTTCCTATAGAATCAATAGAAGGTTTTCCCACATTGATACAAAAGCACATTTTTTATGGCATAAATGTCACTATACCTTACAAGGAACAGGTCATGCCTTATTTGGATAACATTGATTCCCTTGCAGCAGATATTGGCGCAGTCAATACCATAAAATTTATAAATGGAAAAACGAAGGGGTACAATACCGATTTTTATGGATTTGAGCAGTCATTATTAGCACTTATAAAATCGAAAACCAATATTACTCAAGCACTAATCTTGGGATCGGGTGGTGCTGCCAAAGCAGTGTATTATGTACTTCAGTCATTACAAATACCATATCTCACCGTCGGACGCCATAAAAATACGGATCTCATGTATGAGGAGGTGGATGCGTCCATCATGAAATCCAGCAACCTGATCATAAATACGACACCACTGGGCATGTATCCAAAAGAGAATTATTCGCCACAAATCCCTTATCAATATTTGAATTCAAAATATTTTTTATATGACTTAGTATATAATCCTGAAAAAACCCTATTTTTGAGCGAGGGAACAGCCCGAGGATGTAAAGTTAAAAATGGTTTTGATATGCTTATCCTTCAAGCTGAAAAATCATGGCAAATCTGGAATCAACCTGAACATTAAATATTAATAATGATAGAACCCGACCCTAATCTTCATCTTGACTTTTCCAATACGGAGATAGCCTTTGCTCATAAATCCAATAAAGAATTAAAACAGATGGCTCGTCTGTTCAGATTGATGAATAGCAGCAGACTTGTCAAAATAGGATCAGTACTGGGTATGATTGCTATAAAATGTAGATTACCTTTTACGGATACTATTGT
This sequence comes from Saprospiraceae bacterium, assembly GCA_049289435.1. Lineage (GTDB taxonomy): Bacteria > Bacteroidota > Bacteroidia > Chitinophagales > Saprospiraceae > OLB9. The sequence goes on from JBATLS010000202.1 coordinate 1,305, forward strand.
TAGAAACACTATTTTTAGTCAATTTTGTGGTGGTGAAACACTCCTCGATTGCCAAAGCGTCATTGACGATCTCAATGTAAAAGATGTTCTTACAGCCTTGGATTACGGAGCAGAAGGCAAGAGCGATGAAGATGATTTGGATAAAGCCATGCAACAAACATTGAGTGGCATAGAGATGGCTGCATCCAATAATTCAGTGCCTGTAGTCGTCACAAAAATTACTGGCTTGGTGGACAATGCTATTCTTGAAAAAATGCATAGTAAGGCAGTGCTATCAAGTGGAGACCAAAGAAATTATCAGCATCTTTGCGAGCGACTCGATGAGATTTGCGAAAAAGCGTCCGAATTAGGTGTGAGTATTTTTGTCGATGCAGAAGATAGTTGGATTCAAGACCCAGTAGATGAATTGGTACTGCAAATGATGGAAAAATACAACAAAGAAAAAGCAGTTGTTTACAATACTTACCAACTCTACAATATATCTAAGTTAGCACATCTGAAACGAGATCACCAACGATGCCTTCAAAAAGAGGTGATATTGGGTGCAAAACTGGTCAGAGGTGCTTATTTGGACAAAGAAAGGGCTCGAGCACTCGAAAAAGGCTACCCTTCGCCCATCCATCTCACTAAAGCTGACACCGACAATGATTATAATGCAGCATTGGTATATTGTGTAGAAAATTATCAAACCATCGCTTCATGTTGTGCGTCTCACAATGCCGATAGCAACCTCCTTCAAGCAAAATTGATACATGAAAAAGGGATAGATCATAACCACCCTCACATTAATTTTTGCCAGCTTTATGGGATGAGTGACAACATCACTTACAATCTTGCTGAATCAGGTTACAATGCTGCTAAATATCTGGTGTATGGCCCCATCAGAGATGTATTGCCATATCTGATCAGGAGGACAGAAGAGAATGCATCAGTCACAGGAGAAATGAGCCGAGAATTATCTATGGTAGAAAAAGAGCTAGTGAGAAGGGGGTTGTGATCATATATTTTAGCCAAGACATCATTCAGTTTGGCTGCCACTTATGCCACTTGGTTCTCCAGAGAGCTATCTTCCAGAGAGCTATCTTCCCGATAGCTATTCTTTAGATTTGCATTGTATTCTTCATATGCATTATGT
>JBATLS010000203.1:0-22854 GCA_049289435.1 Saprospiraceae bacterium
CTTTCAGTAACTCCCATGATAAAACCAATTTGAAATACAGCGTAAATATAATAAACACTGTTTAGTAAAATAAGTTTTTGAATATATATTTTCCAATTATAGTGAGAAAAGGTAAATTATCTCAAAAGCATGACATTGTTGATATTCAGTTTGTTTTCTCCACCACAGGTATAGCTGATTTTGTATAAGTACATGCCGCTATTCAGTGGTTGATTATTAAAACTTCCATCCCACTCGTCATTCAGATCGTTGGTTTCCCATACTTTGGCACCCCAGCGATCGTAGATTTCAAAATAAGAAATGGCATCCACCAAAAAAGTGTTGCTAATGCCAAAACGATCGTTGAGTCCATCATTATTGGGAGTAAATGCTTTGGGTAGCAGTAGATTATCACAATCCAGCTTGTCTTTGTCCGCAATAAAAATCCGAACACTGTCTATACTTTGGCATCCGGCATTCGTCAAAGTCACATGGTAAGTTGTGGACACCAATGGGGTGGCTACAGGATCTATGACTTTAGCATTGTCAAGTGAAGCAGCCGGACTCCAAGTGATTTCATCGGCACAAGTGGGGCCTATGAGCAAGGTTATCGATTCACCCTTAAAAATGGTTGTATTGTCAGTAACAATGCGATCTGGGTATCTAAAAGTATTTTTTATTTCTCTCTCGGACAATGCCCTTTTGTACATGGTGATCTCGTCCAGTCTTCCGTGATATTTTGTAGCGTTATTTATGGTGTTGCACGGACTATTGCCAAAAGTAAGATTTGCTCTTTTAGAAAAGAAAACGGTCTCCTTGGATATAATAATTTTAGCAAGCTCATTATCAAAATAAACATAATATTCCAGACCAAACTTTACCAAAGTAAACCGATGCCAGCAATTTTTATTAGAAAGTTTTTTTCTAATAGAATGGTAATTATTGATGCTACTCCCTATTTCAAAAAGCAACTCTTCTGTATCTGAAAAGTACCTGAGTGCCATCAAAGAGTCCAAAGTAGTACACCCAAAACGGTGACTAAAAATATCCATCTCGCCACTATTGGGTTCTTTCCAGAAGTAAAAATCAAGTGTAAAATCCGTCTCCAGATGTATGTTGGCCTGACTAGTCATAGTGATGTGATCATCTGTGCCATTTAGCAAATAACTTTTGACTTCCATGCCACACACACACACAGGTTTACCAGATGGCGTCATACCTGGAAATTTGATATTACTATCTTCATAAGTACAATCATCAAATGTATATCTGAAAAGAACTTCCTGCCCATGCAGCATACTACCAAACAATGTAGTAACCAATAAAAAAAATAATTTCACAAAAATATGATGTTATATTATTTAAATAAATTTTCAAAGCCAGGAGGAAGCATATTCTCCATTAAATTTTGAGCTTCAGTGGCTTCAATCTCTGATGCTTTTTCCAAAAACCGATGGAAACATATCAGTATCAAATCTTCCAATTGCTCTTTATGCTCCAAGGCCATTAATGTCTCGTCGATCTCTACATTTACTAATTGTTTGCTCGCATTGCCAGTAAGTCTGATTCCTTCTAAGTGAATCTCCACAGGAAATGATGCTAATTTCTTTTTCATATCAGCTTGGTGCTGCTCCAAATTACCCATTAGGTCTCCAAACATAATTTAAATATTTTGTAATCAAGATGGCAAAAGTAATGTAAACCTATCATAATAAACTAAAAATGAGCATGATCTATTATAATCAGAAGCCAAAAGTTTAAAAACAAACCACCTATTAAAGATATGATGGTTATAAATTCCAAATAATTTGCCTTATTTAAGTAGTAATGACTAAATTTGGGCTTCTAAAAATTTAACTAAATAAAATAATATTATGGCCGAAATAATAAAAATGCCCAGACTGAGTGATACCATGGAAGAAGGTAACATAGTACAATGGTTGAAAAAAGAAGGAGATCCTGTCAAAGCAGGAGATATACTAGCAGAGGTGGAGACTGATAAAGCCACCATGGAATTAGAAAGTTTTTTTGATGGGTATCTGCTACATATCAGTGTACCAGGCGGGCCTGTAGCAGTGGATGGTATCATTGCCATCATCGGTCAGAAAGACGAAGCATACAAACACTTATTGGATGAAAAGGCCGCCGCACCCACAGCCCCTGCACCTCAAGCACCAGAAAGTAAGGAACAAGTGATCGAGAAAAAACCGGAAACTGTTGCACCTGCACCGATAGAAAAAATATCGGTGATAGCAGAACAAGGTGATTCGGGCAGACTAAAGGCTTCACCTCTGGCCAAATCCATAGCTCTGGAAGCAGGGATTGAGTTGTCACATATACAGGGTTCAGGAGATCACGGCAGGATTGTAAAAAAAGATATAGAAAACTATAAGTCCAATCCACCTGTTTCAGCTCCAAAAGAAACCAAACCTGCAAATATTCAAGCTCAGACAGCTTTCAATTATGGGGATGTGCCGGTCTCTCAGATGAGAAAGGCCATAGCAAGGCGCTTGGGAGAAAGCAAATTTACTGCGCCGCATTTTTATCTCACGGTCGAGATCAATATGGACAATGCAGTAGTAGCACGTACTGGTATCAACGAGTCTGCTCCAGTCAAAATTTCGTTCAATGATTTTGTAGTCAAAGGTTGTGCGTCGGCACTTAGAAAACATCCAGCAATAAATTCATCTTGGTTCGGAGATAAAATCACCTATCATCGCGATATCAATATAGGGGTCGCTGTAGCGGTAGAGGACGGCCTTTTGGTTCCAGTCATCAATCAGGCAGACCTGAAATCTATGTCGATGATCAATCAAGAGGTCAAAGAATTGGCGGGTAAGGCGAAGACAAAAAAGCTATCGCCGCAGGAGATGCAAGGCAATACATTTACCATATCAAACCTCGGCATGTTTGATATCGAAGAGTTTACGGCCATCATCAATCCACCAGATGCTTGTATCCTCGCTGTAGGATCAATCATCAAAAAACCGATTGTCAAAAATGATGAGATCGCCATAGGTAATATGATGAAAGTAACCCTCTCATGCGATCATCGTGTCGTCGATGGAGCTACTGCTGCCCAATTTTTACAGACTTTAAAGGCAATGCTCGAAAATCCTGTGTTGATGTTGGTATGATCCAAGATTATTTGTTTTCGCAGTCCTACCTTTGGAGTCATATAAAATTTAGATACACACTACTGAACCATAGATCTATCTAAGATATTGGTGCTCATGTATTTACAAATTTGAAACTAATACAAATTCATTTATGCAAATTCATTGTGAAGTGACCAAAATATGCCTTGTTTAAAATTAAATTTGCTCGCTTTCGCTCAAACATGAAAATTTAAACATACTTACTCTGAATACAATCCTATAGCATGTCTCCGAGTGTAATTTAACCCACCAAAAGTCACTCGTACTATCAAAAAATAAAAAGGGGCGCATTACATTGAATACGCCCCTTTATCCATTTTTTAACTATTAAATTATTCTCTCACTAGATTAATATCCTGAATTTTTATTTCCTATAAACCTTGAACTCTTAGTTGATCTCACTCCTCTACCTGGCACATATCCTTCTGGCTGACCCATTTCAGCATCCTCAGGATTACATACCCTGATTTCTACTCTTCTGTTCATATAATGTTCTTTTTCTTTTGTAGAGCTCGATATCATAGGTGTTTCTTCTCCTCCAAACATCAATTTTATACGACTTCTGTCCAATCCATATTGAGCTACCAAATAGTTGACTACATTTTCGGCCCTGCTATAAGACAAGGAGTTGTTATAATTATTTGAACTTCTCACATCTGTATGACCCTGAACAGTGATACACAAGTCTGGGCACATTTTCATGACTGTCGCTACATGATGCAAGTGACCATAAAACTCCGGCTTGATATTAGCTTTATCCAAGTCAAAATGGATCATAGGCAAAAACCACTTTCCACAGTCAGACGCACCTTTGATCATAGCACCAGCTCTTGAGTCAATGGCCTGATTTACATCATCCATATTGATACAACATTTGACATCGGCTACACCATCTGCATTCACCACGAGTCCCGGGGCTGAATATGGCTCTTTGTCTTTGTAATCGGCTATACCATCGCTATCGCTATCCAGGGCTATACCCCTTGTGTCCACTGGTGCACCTGCAGGAGTATCCATCTCTTGATCCAGCATATCTATGATGCCATCCTGATCACTGTCAGTAAGGTCAAGTACGGGTCTTTGCTTAAGTGCAGCGATATCGTTCATCTGAGCATCCAAAGGATTTAGCCAGTACAATGGTTCGGTCACTTTATCAAAGTTACCTAAGTTGATCCCAAGTCTGAGATTGGTATAATGCGATATGTCATTATTGTTGGTTTGATCCACATTAGATCTGAATCTGATTCCATCCAACATATCGTTATCTGCAGTCATCACTTGGTGTTCCAGGCCTAAATTGATTCTTTTGCTAAGCTTACGAGACACCCCCATAGACGCTGTAAAAACTACGTGCACATTGGTTTCGTCTCCTAATCTAAAGATGCCCGCTTTTTTCCAACTTGGCGTCTCATATGTACCATCATATTTGGCATCTATACTGTTCTTAATACTTTTTCTGCCCGCTTTCGAATTTATATCGCCACGGAGTGAAGCCAAGCCACTGTATGGGTTATTACTGCCATCAAGCAAGTCCAGCTTGGTACTATGAGAACTTAATCCCACTCCTACTGCAGTGTACCAATTCCATTTATTGCGATCTTTGTGAAAAAGTAAATTACCGATATTGACTACTCCTTGCATAGCCAAATATCCATAAGAAGTTTTTGTGCTTGGAAACCATCCATCTTGGTTGGCATATGGGGCAAAAGGTGCTTCGACCAATCCCCCCCCTTTGGAACTATGTGTCCACAACTGAGGATCAAGATTTCTCGTTTGGCCATACATAAAGTCAGCCCTAAGGGAAAAAACATAATGTATGGCTTTCCTAAGATGAAGACCCAATCCGTATCCTCCTGGGATTCGTGTATCTACATCACCATCAATAAAGAAATGACCTAAATGAACCCCCAACTCCCAAGCATTTTTAGGCTTGGCGGAATAAGATGATTGACCCATACGCCAGCTTTTATTTTGCTCTGCGTTGATGGTAAGATTGTCGTCCAATCCTGTACTGCTGGTAGTTTTATTCTGAGCTAGTAAAGAACCACACGCAAGCACCACAATAAGTGTTAATATGTTTAATTTGCCTGTCATTGGAATAGAATTTTGAATTAGATGTTAAATTACAAAAGTATAAGTAAATTATTATAAAATGGTAAAAAAAAATGGTTTTTTATGATTATTTTTTCGAATAAGATCATTTGACTTTCAGTAAATTAGGCATATTATTGATATACTAAATATATAAAAATAACATTTTATAATACTTACATTAAAAATGTGCCTCGTCAGTCCTTTGAATTAATAAAGTCATTTTATTTTAGATTTTTGAATATATTGGTTTTGTCTCAATCATCTTAATAATAAATCGCAAAAAATAGACGAAGTATAAATCTTCGGGTCACATACTATATTGAAATAATAATGCATTTTGTAAAATAATATACATATTGCAATAATCGAACCAACTTTCAAATATTTGAATATGTCCAACCCTGCACCTAATTATTTTTGACCTATACTTTACTATGTTAAACGAAATAAATCCTCCATTCCCTAAACAAAATGTGCGTCTTGATACCAAATTTTAAAATGTTGAATATGAAATGATGTAGCTATTCTTAATTTCTTTTGACTATAAATTTAGCAAAGAATTGATATGAAGTTTTACCTTTGTTGCTCAAAATAAAAAATAAGCATGGATACCATCGTTCAAAAACTCATACAGGCCGAACTGCACAGACAAAGACATGGCATTGAACTGATCGCATCAGAAAATTTTACTTCTCAGGAAGTTTTAAATGCTATGGGAAGCTGTCTGACTAATAAATATGCAGAAGGCTATCCTGGCAAGAGATATTATGGAGGTTGTGAAGTGGTGGATCAAATAGAACAATTGGCCATAGACCGATTATGCACCCTATTTGGAGCGGAGTATGCCAATGTACAACCTCATTCGGGTGCTCAGGCTAATGCAGCAGTATTTTTGGGAGTTTTACAACCTGGAGATGCCATCCTGGGTTTTGATCTGTCTCATGGAGGACACCTCTCTCACGGATCACCTGTCAATTATTCTGGCAAGGTATATCAGGCCAATTTTTATGGCGTAGAAGAGGATACAGGGCGTGTGGATATGACCAAAGTTGCAGAAAAAGCAAGAATAGTCAAACCAAAACTAATCATCTGTGGAGCATCTGCATACTCCAGGGATTGGGATTATAAAGCTTTTAGGGCGATTGCTGATGAGGTAGGAGCTTTACTTTTGGCTGATATAGCACATCCGGCGGGATTGATAGCTGCAGAACTACTTAATGATCCGATAGATCACTGCCATATTGTGACTTCTACCACACATAAGACACTACGAGGACCCCGTGGTGGGATCATCATGATGGGCAAAGACTTTAACAATCCTTGGGGCAGGACGACCAAAAAAGGAGACCCAATCATGATGTCAACCATACTGAATAGTGCTGTTTTTCCGGGGATGCAAGGTGGTCCTCTAGAGCATGTGATTGCTGCCAAAGCTATAGCATTTAGAGAAGCAAGTCTTCCTTCTTTTGTCACTTATGCTCAGCAAGTCAAGGTCAATGCCCGTGTCATGGCCAAAACTTTTGTGGACGCAGGATATAAGATCATATCAGATGGCACCGATAATCATATGATGCTCATAGATCTAAGAGCCAAATCAGCAGATATCTCTGGCAGAGACGCTGAAAATGTCCTAGGAGCCATTGATATTACTATCAATAAAAATATGGTACCATTTGATAGTCGAAGTGCGTTGCATACATCAGGTATCAGGATAGGAACAGCGGCCATCACTACTAGAGGTATGACAGAAATAGATTGTCTTCAAATTGTGGACTGGATTGATGCTGCTATTACCTATAAAACCAACGGCGTCATCTTACAAGATATAAAAAGTAGAGTCAAACATTTTATGTTAGACTTCCCATTATACACTTGATCAGATCAATATAAGTAATGGACATTGAGCTCATACTTTTCGAAATGATAGATACAAATGAATGGAATGGGACGGTGCATTATGTTATCAATACCCGGAGTACCGTACTCCAAAAGATAAAAAACAGTTTGTTTGGCTAACAAAATATGATATATATCACGTCCAAATCCCATCGAAACTAAAACAAAATCTGAAATATTGCGGAAAGTAAAAAAAAATTAACCTCCAAAAACCAAGAAAATAGCATTAAATAACTGCACTATTGGTCAACAATTAAGGAAATTAAGTCATGTATTAACATGTGTTTGCTAATAGGTTAATTAACATTCAAAAAGCCTATATCTATATATCTTACTGATTATCAATCATATATAAGATTCTTTTATACTAAAAAAAACTTTGGAATTGTGGAAAAAAACTTTTTTCAAAAATATACCTCGCAACGAATTATATCTATATTTACACCGTCATTTTTAATCCCCGACTCAGTAAAATATTATGGAAAACAAAATAAAACGAGATACAGACTTGATAAACCTGGTATCAGATTTTGAAAATAAATTTGAACTTGGTGAAATTGGGTATCTGGATGAAAAGGTATTTTTCCAACTTTTAGAGTATTACGAAGACGAATATATATTTGAAAAAGCACTGGAAGTAGTAGAAGTAGCCCTCGAACAATATAAATATCGATCTGACTTCTACATCATTAAGTCTCGATTATTGCTCAATAGTAATAAACTTAAAGAGTGTCTTCAGACCATAGAGATAGCCGAAAATATTGCTCCATTCGAACGAGAAATAAAAGTCATAAAAGCCCGAGCACTGGCTATAATCAAACAGTTTGCAGCAGCCAATGATCTGCTGGCAGACCTTAGGATTGGGGCGACCAAAAGCGACATAGTAGAAATACTGATAGCCGAATCTTTCATATACGAACACATGAAAGATTATAGTGCCATGTATGATTCACTCGCCAAAGCTGTACTGATGGACAGCTCCAATGAAGAAGCGATGGAAAGGGTTTGGATCAGTGCAGAATTATCCCGAAGATATGATGATAGTGTCGAATTGCACAAAGAGATCATCAACAAAGATCCATATAATTATCAAGCATGGTACAATCTTGGTCATGGGTATAATTGTACTTGGGAATACGAAAAAGCCATCGAAGCTCTTGAATACTCATTTATAGTCAATCCCCAGTTTGAAAGTGCCTACCTTGATTGTGCAGATACCTGCCTTCAAGTAAAAGATTATGAGAAAGCGCTTGATATTTATATAGAAGCAAACAGTAGATTTGGCCCCAATAATGAATTGATGGTCAATATCGCCCATTGCTATATATTTATGAATAAAATAGGCATCGCAAAGCAGTGGCTTTTAAAGTCTATCAAATTGGATGGATTCAATGATGAGGCTTTTTTCCTTTTGGGTGAGTGTTATGCAAAAGATCATATCTGGTACAATGCTGTCAATGCCTATCATAAAGCTATAGAACTCGAATCTCGTAGAGAAGAATATTATTTAGGTTTGGCAAAAGCATATTTGGCACTAGAAGATTACAATAAAGCGACCATCAACTTTCAAATGGCTACTCAGACAGGTCCTGAAGAGACGCTGTATTGGAAAGAATACATTTGTTTTTTGACAAAACTGGGCTTATATGATGAAGCTTTACAAGTGTTGGAAGAAGCGGATGACCATACTTATGGAGCAGACTTGATATATTGTAGAGCAGTCATATCATATCTACTCAAAGATAAAACCGAATGTATGGAGTTGATGGAGGAAGCATTATTAGAAAATTTTGACCAACACTCCATGATCTTCGATATCGCCCCTGAACTCAGATTAGATAAGGACATCCTATCGATGATAAAATATTTTGCAGATTAAATATCTCAATTAACTTTTACTCTTTTAATAACCAAGACTGAGGAGTCCATCTTTTTAACTAAGGATGGCTCTTTTTTTTTTGTAGCACAGTTTAATATAAAAATGACTGGTCAAGTCCCGTGCCGTAATATATTGATTTAGGACATATCATCCAAGGATATAATGAGGCGGTATGAGTCATCATAAATTTTGGCCATGTCGTCATAGTTGCCTGCAAATCTGGCCAGCATACATTTTTTATCTATCTCCTGATACAGGTCTATCAAGGATTCTGTTACTTTTTTATCACTCAAAAGTTGTGCGACTTGATGAGTATCCGAATCTATGATCTCGATGCTAAATTTTTGAATAATAAATCCTTTGATGGCTTTAGATATTTCATCATAGAAATAACCTTGATCTCCCTGATCAAGATAACTTTTGGCTTTTTCAAGATGATGGAGTGCTCTATTAACCGCTTTATTTAAATTATTCTCGTTTTGAATACTTGATTTTATTTTAGATCTTTTGTAAAAAATACCAATCATGCCAATCATAAAAATGGAAAATATGATTACAAAATATCTAAAAGACCCTAAAAAACCACTTTTGGTGTCATATAAGGTCAAATCTTCTGAAGTCATGCCGTCCAACTCCGATGATTGACCCGATGGCGTCGTACTTGTATCAGTACTATACTCCCCCGAAACCACCACAGTAAATGGTCCGGCTGTGATGGTTTCAAATCTTTCTGTCTCAGGTGAAAAATAGGTAAACTCTGGCACAATAGAATAAATAGAATCTTTTTTGGGTACAAAAACATACTCATACACTCTAAGGGTCTTTAGTTTGTCGCCTTGGACTGCTACTTCGTCTTTTAAGGTAGTAGGCTCATATTTTTCCAAATCTGCAGAAACTATAAAGTCAGGAGCCTTAAGTATTTTGGCATCTCCATCTCCATCGATCTGCATCTGGACAATAATGGACTCCCCTTTTCTGATCCGAGTGTTGACTATATTGGCTTTCATATCAAAGCGACCGACTCCCCCCGAAAAAGATGGACCGCTCTGTGTGGGAAGTTGCATCACATGGATGACTAAACTATTGGTAGTGGTTTGCTCTTTTCGGGTATTCCTAAAAAAAAACGAAGACGGTCCATCATCGGTCGGTATATCCAGACTTACATGGACAGGGCCTAAGGTATATTTACCTACTTTTTGAGGAAATAATAGGTCGCGTTTCAGCACTTGTGAGTAATACTCTTTTCCATTGATGGTCTTCCTTTGAGCAGCATCTCTGATATCATTGATAGGTTGGCTATAGAATCCTTCAAAATTTAGAGATGACAAAAAATTGTATGATTCTATATTTTGTCTGGTGTACAATACGTAATTGACAATGATCTGCTGTCCAATATATGCTTTGACGGTGGATGCTTCTATTCTTATAAAAGTTTGGATACTCTCGTCTATTTCACCATATTTGGGAGCAGGTTTGCCAGTAGAAACCTGGATCGAAATGACATCAGACTTGATGGTTTTACCACCTACTTTCACTGTAGCAGGGCCGATGCTAAATACTCCTTTGGCTGGAGCCAATAGCGTATATTGATAGGAAATACTGGATGATCTGGCTCCGTTGACGATGCTGATAGAAGTAGATGTGGCCGGCCCCTGAAGCACTTTAAATGGAGCAAGATCGGGCATTTGGATGGCTCTGGCATCGATGTTTTCTAAGACTGCTTGCAATGTAAAAGTCTCTCCTTCTGCTATATTATTGCTGCTTGCATTTAGATAAAATCTTGGGCTTTGACCCACTACAGCTGTCCAGCCCAAAAAAATGACCATCCATAAAAGACTCCATTTTAGCTTAAAAGACTTGATGTTGTACATTTATTAAAATTTTTTAAGTACTCTTTTTTTCTTTGGAGTAGAAATTTTGAGACTATCCGGGATGCCACCTTTATACTGATAGCTTTTTTTAGATGACACACTAGTAGCTGGTCTTTCATCTGAGTGTAATACAAATATGTTAATTTCTTCTGATTGTATCTTACCTTTATCACTGTCAACGGTCGTACTTCCGATCACGCAGTTTCCTTTGCGTAAAGGCAATAGCAAATAAGTATAAGATATCTTCTGACTCACTTCACCATTGATGGATGAATAACTCGAGGATGTGTTTGGGCCTGAAACTATACGAAAGCTCTCTAGATTAGGAGGTGTAAACGCTCCTGAAAGATTGTGTAAGATGATCTCCAATTTGATCACTTCGTCTATCAATATTGTATCTCTATCCACGCTGATGTCCAAACTGCCCTGCTGAGCCCAAGTAGGAGTAGAACTCGCTATCAATAAATGTAAAAATAACAGTGTAAATTTTGCAAACATGTCTCTTTCTGTTTTTCTAAGATGAAGGTATAACAGAAATAAAAAGTATTTGGTTTGACAATTTTATTTTTCAACATACTTTTTTTCTATACATGCAAAGCCCTATTGCCTGTAGCAGCCAGAGCGGCTTCCTTGACTGCTTCTGTATATGTAGGGTGAGGGTGAGATATGCGTGACATGTCTTCGGCACTGGCTCTAAATTCCATCAATGCTACTGCTTCCATGATGACGTCTGCTACTCTGGGTCCGACCATGTGGACACCCAATATTTCATCTGTATCCTGATGGGCGAGTACTTTGACCATACCCTCCAGATCCATGCTTGCTCTTGCTCTACCCAATGCTTTGAAAGGAAATTTACCTACTTTATATGGTGTACCAGAAGATTTTAACTCTTCTTCTGTCTTACCCACTGCAGCCACTTCGGGCCAGGTATATACTACTCCCGGGATGAGGTTGTAATCGATATGAGGTTTACTTCCCGCAATATATTCGGCAACTAAAATGCCTTCTTCTTCCGCCTTATGGGCCAGCATGGCCCCTTTGATGACATCACCTATGGCAAATACTCCCTGAACAGATGTTTCAAGGTGATCATTGACGTTGATTCTGCCTTTGTCATCAGTGGAGATACCTATAGCATCCAGATGGAGTCCATCAGTATATGGCCGTCTCCCGATGGCCACCAGGCAATAGTCTGCTTTAATTTCGAGTGTTTCTTCCGAATTGTTTTTCTTTACAGAGACTGTACAAGATGATTTATTGGCACTAACTCCTGTGACGGCATGACCTAAATAAAACTGAATACCTTGCTTCTTAAGCGTACGCATCAGCTCCTTACCGCAATCATGGTCCATCGTCGGCAATATGCGATCCATATACTCCACCACATCGACAGAAGTACCCAATCTTGCAAAAACCGATCCCAGCTCCAGGCCTATGACTCCGCCACCTACGATGACCATCTTTTTAGGTATGCTGTCTATCTGCAATGCTTCTGTGGATGTGATGACTCTCTTCTTGTCATAATTGAACATCTCAGGGGTGATGGGCTTTGATCCTGTAGCAATGATCACTTTGTCCGTCTCCAGCTCTTTACGACCATCTACTCCTTCTACAGCCACCACATTTTTTGTAATGAATGAACCTGTGCCCGTAAACACATCTATTTTGTTCTTTTTCATCAGGAACTCCACACCCTTACAGGTTTGATCTACGACATCGTTTTTCCTTTTGATCATCTGCTTCATGTTGACCTTGACACCAGAAGTTTCGATCCCATGTTCCTTAAATCTTTCTATAGCATTGTGATAGTGCTCACTGCTATCCAATAATGCTTTGGAAGGAATACAACCAACATTCAGACAGGTACCGCCAAGTGTCGGATACTTTTCGATGATGGCGACTTTCATACCCAATTGAGCTGCCCTGATAGCACATACATATCCTCCCGGACCGGACCCAATGATTACAACATCGTATTTCATTTTTCTATATTTCTTTTGACTTAAACTCCATTAAAAACCGGTACAAATTTATACTGCTCCTTCAAAATGAAAGACAGCCTGACCACTAAAGTGTTAGTCGGGTAGGGACTATTGTTTCCCATTAGCTGGAATAAACCATATATATCACCCTGCTTATTCATGCGTTATAATGATGGCGCTTTAAATAACATGAAAGCAAGTCTTCCTGTATATATATTATCATCATTGACCCGAGCCATCTTTGGGCTTCCTGTTTTTATTAAAAAATCTCTTTTTCTTTTTGTTGGTATTATTAGCATTTGCATCGGTAGAACCTTCCTTATTTCCTCCTTCGTTTGGACTATTTTTTGGAGCTCTGGGTTCATTGTTTGGTACATTATTGTTTGATTCCGGAGTCCCTTGATTACCACCTTGTTTTGCCCCAGGCTTATTTTTATCATCAGGTGTCCGATGGTCTCTATCTTGTTTAGGTTGTTGTTTCTCGCGATTAGTATTTCCTTGACTTCGATGGTCATTTCGTGATCCACTTCGTTGGTCTCCTTTTCTCTGTGGTCTTTTTTTCTTCTTTTTAGGCTCTTGTCTCAATTCTATCTGACCAGTGACATCAGCATATCCATGATCTATATTTTCATCATCTGGATCGGTGATTTGATTAGGTACTACCACATCTGAAACCAATTCATTAGGTAAAACACCTTTTATATTGAGTGCTCTGACCTCTTTAGCACGAGTAGTGGAGATAGCGAGGATGGTGCCTCGCATCTTATCATTGTTTTCATAGACATAATAAAGCAGTCCTTTGAATATATCGGTCTTGATCAAAACAAGATTTCCGGCTCTGGTTTTGAGATGGTCGGCATCTTCTGGAAAATCTTCGAGAGCATCCAGATAGGTATCCAATTCATAATTGAGACAGCATTTTAGCCTGCCGCATTGTCCTGAAAGCTTGGATTGGTTGATGGCAATATTTTGATATCTTGCTGCTGCTGTATTTACTGATTTGAAGTCAGATAGCCACGTGCTGCAACACAATTCTCTACCACACGAACCGATACCACCGATCCTAGCCGATTCTTGCCTTGCGCCGATCTGCCGCATTTCTATTTTTACCCTAAACTCTCTTGCATACTCTTTGACAAGCTCTCTGAAATCCACTCTGCCCTCGGCAGTATAATAAAAAGTAGCTTTCTTCTTGTCGCCTTGAAACTCCACATCCCCCAGCTTCATATCGAGACCCAACGTACGGGATATGACTCTGGCTCTGACCATAGTTTCCTTTTCTAATTGTCTGGCCTCTTCCAATTTTTCCAGATCTCTCTCATTGGCTTTTCTGATTACTTTTTGGGCAACCCGATCTTCTGATGTATATTTTTTCTTCATCTGCAATCTGACCAACTCTCCGGAGAGGGACAATCTGCCTACGTCGTATCCGCTGGCAGACTCTACTACGACCATGTCTCCTGTGACACATCTGGTATAAGGATCGTTGATGAAAAAATCTTTGTGAGCCCCTTTCTTAAAACTAACTTCAACAATACTGTATGCTGAAGGGTCAAATATATCTTTGGCAGCTATCCAGTCATAAGCGTTGTGTTTATTGCAACTGCCTGAAGTACAGTGACCTTTATCTCCGCATCCTACCGGCACACCTTTTGAATCCACACTGCAACTACTGCATCCCATAATATTATTTATTTATATGATTGTGATGCAAAGTTAATGCATCTTTAGGTTTTTTACTTGATAATAACCAATTGATTCATAAGAAAGTTGTAATTGCAAATCGATCAAATCCCACATTTGTCAAACATAGTTTAGTATTTTGTACTTATATATCACATAGGAATAAATTTTTTGCCGGGCAAAGATCTGACCATACCCTTGAATTCTAAGCCAAGTAAAATAGATGCTGTTTCGGATGGAGTGATCGACAATTGGTTAGTAATAGCGTCAATGGTCATTTCTTTCACTTTTCGCAATAGGTCTAGGACTAATGTCTCCTGAGGGTCAAGGTCAACAAAAAGCTGCTGTTGTACTACTTTGGTAGCATCCAAATCTTCCCACCTCATGATATAACCGATGTCTGCCGCAGACTCCAGCAGGTGCGCTTTATTCTGCTTGATGAGTTTATTGCAGCCTTCGGACAGTTCTTCAGTGACCGATCCGGGGATGGCAAATACATCCTTATTGTATTCATTTGCAAATTCTGCCGTGATGATCGATCCTCCCTTCCTCTTAGATTCGATGACTATCACTACATCACTGATAGCGGCTATGATTCGATTGCGCATAGGAAAATTTTCTCTGTCGGGTAGCGTCCCAGACACAAACTCAGACATAATGGCACCATTGTCTATCATCTTTTTTGATAGTGATTTATGTTCGGCAGGATAGATTCTATCCAAGCCATGCCCAAGCACTCCCAGAGTGGGTATCTGTAATTCAACTGCTTTTTTGTGGGCCACCGCATCCACTCCAAAAGCCAATCCACTCACTACGAGCACATTATACGGCAATAAACCTTCTACTATCTTTTCGCACATGAGTTTTCCATATTCAGATGGCCGTCTAGTGCCTACGATACCCACAGTCCTGAAATGATTAAAATCAGCATTTCCTTTTGTATAGACGATGATTGGGCTAGAGTCGAAGTAGTTGAGTCTCTTAGGGAAGGTAGTGTCAAGGTAGGAGAGTATCTTTATATTATTTTTTATGGCAAATTCTACTTCAAGCTCGGCTTCTTTAAGAACAGTTTTGGGTTGAAAATTTGCCAGAAAAGCGGCTCCTATATTGGGTATTTTCATTAGTTCTTTGGCAGATGCATGAAATACTTCTTCCACCCCTCCACAATAAGAAATGAGCGTCTTTGCTATGACAGGCCCTACCTTTTTGACTTTGGTCAATGCTATGAGGTACAAGTATCTTTCATCCATTACCTTAGAGACTGTGCTGCTGTTTTGTATCGCTGTGATTCTTGTATGTTGCCACTCAGTTCATAAGCTTTGGCCAAGGCTTCATTGACTTCTTTGCTCGCTGGTTGGATCTCATAGGCATATTTTAGATATTCGGCTGCATAATCTCTTCTTTTGTCCATAAATTTTAATAATTCGGTACCAATCTTCAGATAAAATGGAAATAACTGTGCATCGTGTCCCCTACCTTTGAGATAATCACCAAACTCTTTTATAAATGGAATCTCAGGCCTTTCCAATACACATGGCAATACTACCTGGACATAATCATTGATATCATTGGTCAATTTATACTTCTCGGCAGCCACTCCGATGAGCATTAAGTTGGCATTTTGATAATCAGGATATATCTCTAATGACTTCATTGCGTACTTTTCTGCAGCATCCAGCAATCTCGTTTGTTCTTTCAATTCTTTAGCTACTCTGTACTTTTCAAAATAGGCAGTGGATAAAAACGAATTGGCTCTGGCACTATTGGGAGACACAGCCACCGCTGCTCCATTGAGTGCGATTTCGTCTTTCCATACCGGTACACGTACGTATGACTTGACAGCAAACCCCAATACGATACTCAAAGCTATGGCAATAGATACTTCCTTACCTCTGGCAAATTTGGATGGCAAATACTCAGACAGTCCATAGGCTATCAAAATACAAAACCCCAAAGAGGCCATAAATATAAAGCGCTCATTCATAAATGTACCCAAATTGATCACGATATTGGATACGATACTCAATGTAACGAGGTAAAATAAAATGGAATAAGACACTACTGATTTATTTTTGAAACCTTTATACCCAATATATACCAATCCAACATAAAAAATTGAGGAAATCATTGGTATCATACTAAATAAACTGGATTTAGGTATGGCGTATGGGTAATAATCATGTGTCAAAGGGTGAGGCCATATCAACAGTAATATATATTTGCCTAATGTGTACATAATGGTACCCAATTTTTCTATGGGGTTCATACCTAAAAACGGATTATTCATTAGGTCTTTGATCTCCTGACTAAATCTGGGGACACCCGCAGTACTGAATCTAAGCATCAAGTAAGCACCAGTGGCTACCAACAACCAAAAAACTAATGTCCTTAATCTGGACCAATCAGTATTGCTAAAAAAATACACCGTCAGTGGTATCACGGCCAAAAAAGTGATGGCATTCTCTTTTGACAATAATGCTAAAAGAAAGGATACCAAGGTCGCTGATAGCCACTTTTTGGTAGGAACATCCATATATCTCAGCGAAAAATACAAGGTCAACATACTAAATAACATGGCCATGATCTCATCTCTACCCTTGATGTTTGCCACTGCCTCTGTATGTATGGGATGTACCACAAATATCAGTGCTGCCAAAAAAGGAATAGACATCCACCAATGCAATTTTTTAAAATTCCTAAACATCATCTCCAGGACCATCATGATCGAAATGCCAGTGAATGCATATAGTAAGATATTGATAAAATGACTGAGCCATGCATTGGTACCTCCCATGATACCATATTCGATAGCAAAAGTGATGATAGAGAGTGGCCTATATCTATTGCCCTGCACTAAATCTCTTTTGGCACCGAAATACCCTTCAAAACTCTCCGTGGTCAATATGTCCCAGATACCACTAAAGCCTTGTTTGGTAAACGAATTGCCAGTGACAACCAAAAGATCATCCAGTATGTACTTGTATGGCAAACATAAATAATACATAGCAAAGGATGCCACAAAAAGTATGGCCATCTCCTTCCAATAATTTTTAAAAAAATTGGGCTGATGAAATCTTCCAATAGTATGTATAGCTACATCATTATCTTTCAAAGCTATGGATGGTAGATCTCTTTTAGGTACTCTAGACTTGCTTTTCGCCATATTCATCAGTTGTAATATCATCAAAGAATGCAAAGATTCGCAAATTTCAACTATTTTTGTACTTCTTTATCAAATTTATTAAACATCTGTGATGCCCATACTATCAAGAAATTTATTGATTTCTCTTATATTTATCCCAGTGGTGCTGTTTGGGCAGGTCAATATCAAGGTCGGATACATCGGTGGATTTACCAAAGCTCCTGTCCTAAATGAGGTAGTCAGTGATTTCGGTAAAAGATTTTTGACAAATCATCCTACGGGAAAAATGGATGATGCACTCGACCAATTCAGATCGCTGCATGGGCTGGAAATCGGACTTAGATATAAATTGTCCAATGTAGGCTTCGAACTTTCGTGGCACAATATGAGTGACAAAAGTGATGTATTTGCTACCTTGACGGACAAGACAAATTTTTCTGACAAGTGGTATTTGAGTTTGACACAATACTCTTTTGGTATAGAAAATTATTTTGGCCATCTGGGGTATGGTGCCTCTCTGGGATATCGCACGGTAAGGATGAAAACAGATATCACAGGGGCACCACGCAAAAAAAGGACGGTAACCAACGAATCCGGTTATAGCAGTAAGTTTTATCTGATATTTCAGTTTCCAAGCGAAAAAATAGGTATCGCGTTCAAACCGTATGTAGAAGTACCTCTAAAAAATATCGATATCAGTAGTTTTGATCAAGAACTCAATGATCAGTTATATCCAAGCTATAGAGCGATCACACCCCTAGAAGAACGGTTTTTTTTATATGGCATTTCGATTGTATTGTACAATGGGAGACAGTAATTTGTATGCTGTTTTTCAAAAAAATAAGTATTACCGTATTTTAAAGTTTGGTAGCTACAAAATAATTGTCTTTCCATGTATAGGTTTCTTTGGGGTAAATGAGTATTTGACCAAAACCTGCATCACTTAAAAACTTTGTTATCTCTTCATTTGTAAAAGCTCTCACAGTAGCGTGATCATCCCCAAGTTTTTGATCTCCACGATCGTCCATTTGGTAATAGGTGGCATACCAATCCCAGGTATATGTATCCGGAGTACGGGCAATAGATCTGCTGATCCTTTTATATGCGCCTACGACTACTTCTTTTTCCGAGCTGTCAAAATCCTTAAATAACTCGATACCATCTATAGCATCAAAGATCAGCTTTCCGCCACTCTTTAGATTATGGTGAGACTTAGCCAACATAGCCCGAATTTGTCCGTCATCATACAAATAGCTGATACTCCGTCCTGTGATCAGGATAGCATCTTTTTGTATCTGAGAAGTAAAAGTACACATATCGCCTTGGGCAAGATGGTGTTCAGGGATGGATCGCCTGGCAATATCCAGCATCTGATCATGCAGATCTACTCCTAGATAATCATATCCATGTTGTATAAAATGTTTGGCAAGATGACCACTACCACATCCATGTTCGATGATAGAGACGCCACTAAATTCTGAAAGGATACTATGATAAAAATCAAACTCTTTGCGGTAATCAAACAGATGACAATACATCTCATGATATACATGCGCAAGGTGAGTATAAAGATTCATGATTATTCTTCAAAAAAGCCTACACTGCCACCGACCCAATCTTTGTCCTTATTATATTTGACACCGATCATTTTACCCTTAGATAATCTGGCAAGATTGGTCACAACATATGGCTCAGTAGTGCCCTTCGGCCATAGCATCAGCATCCTGATCTCTACCTTGACGGGATCATTTGGGGAGATGAGGACTGGCTCGTAATTGACTTTTTTCTGGAGTATGTAGTTGGATTTGTCAGAGATGGCGTCCAAATCTTCCTGAGTAATATCGATGATCACTCCTGCGCCCGCAAAAGAAAAAAGTGGTTTCAACACATAATTGTGCAAATCATCCGGCATTTTTTCTACTTTATCCAGAAAGTAGGTCTCGGGGACGTATTTATTTCTGAGGAAGGGCATGATGTACTTGCTGATCCTGTAAAACCAATTGGGATGACCTATCCACTCTACATCCAGATCATCTGTAAAGCTCCACTCCATCTTTAGATCCGGTCTTTGGTAGAGCTCGTCGAAAATGACCCTATTGTAAATCTTTTTTACCAAAGTAGCATCACCATTTTTGTCCGTATAGTACAATTGCCGCCCTTTTTTATTCAGCTTAGAGACACATACTGTCGGGATATGGAGTTCAACAGAAGTAGCCAATAAATCTATGTAAGTATTTTGTTTTTCTGGCTCTATCTCCAGCAAGATGACGTGCTTGGGGTCTGTATCTCCCACTATGATCTCCCGCATGAGCGCTATGTATGATTCCGAAGTCAGACCTCCGAAAAAACAGGTCATATTGGGTGGGATATCATAAAACTGCTTGTAAGCATTGGCCACCAAATCCTGAAAAAAATATACCGAGGGAAATCCTTGTATCTCTATCAATTGTGGGTAAGGGTCTCCATGCTCATCCAGACATATGCCAAAATCCATTTGAAGAAATGTCGTGTGCTCATCTTCATTGGGGACAATCAGGCTTTGGTCATACAACGCTCCTTGGGTAAAAGACTTGATGTCTTGCCTTATGACCGTAGTTTTGATCAGATCACATGCTTCCAGCAATCTTTCTTTGAGCAACTTAGGTATAAAAAATGGTGTCTCAGCCTCTCTAAAAAGTGGTTTATAATTGTACTTAGACTGGATTCCTTCTTTGAACGCTTGATACTTTTCGGGAGTAAAAGCATCATTAAATTTTTTTCTAACTTCGGGTATCATACCAATACTGCATTTTTTGCTAAGATAGAATCCATGGCATTTTCGATAAATAAAGGCAAAATTGTATCATGAGTCAATTCTATCTTATCAGGATCATCGATGTGTTGCATCATATTGTTGTACTTCTTTTGACCAAAACCGTCGATCACCTTTTGTCTGACTTCGGGTTTTTCAAAATGAATTTTCATACCTATGGGATCCGCTTCTGGATGAAACTGCGTGCCAACAAATTCATCAGAAAATCTGACAGCCATAATAGCTCGTTCGTACTCTACGTGCATCCTGATTTTTTCGAGAGCCAGGATACGTGCTCCATGCATCCTGAATACATCGAGGTCTGGTTGTATCAATTGATAATCCCTACTATCTACAGCGTAAAAAGGATCAGGCAGCTTGCTAAAAATAGCATCATTTTCACCATATTTGGTCTGGTGTATCGGCATGATGCCAAATGATGTAGATTTCCTGGGTGCCAATGTGCCTAATTCAAAATAAAAACAAGCCATCTGAAAAGAATGGCAAATAAAAAATACATACTTTTTGTCCGCTATATTGAGTTGATTGTGTTCCCATAGATCCCCGATAAGCTTATACCATGCTTTATCCCAAATCCCATTTCCTTCCATAGGATTGCCTGGTCCGCCACTCGAAATATACACGTCATACTCCGTGCCGGGAACTTCATTTTTGTCTCTGACATCATACTCATCTATATCAAAAGCACTGCTGTACATAGCAGCAATATCCCGAATGCATCGCATACCCTGATTGGGTTTACCATCATTCATGTCCAATATTGCCAATTTTAACTTTTGTATCATCACTTGCTTATCGTCAGATTACATGCTACCAATAGGAGTAGGCATTATTTTTTTGCAGCTGCTTTTTTTTCAGGAGCAAAAATATTGCTGATGAATGTACCCCAAGTGAGATTCATTTTATTGGCTTTATGATTTTGGGCTTTCTCTATAGCCATCAAAGCAGCATTCTCCACGATCCAGTCGAAGTTGTGCTGACCCACCGAATTGATATCCGCATCAGGCGCCGGATTGCAAAAATCAATAGCAATAGGCACGCCATCCCGTACAGCAAACTCTACAGTATTAAAATCATAACCAAGTGACCTACACAACTTGATGGTATAATCTTTTACGGTGGCTAATAATTTAGCATCGGTGGTTGGATTTTCAACTACATATCTTAAGTGATGAGGATTGCGGGGTTCATAAGGCATGATATGCACTCTATCTCCAGCCAGATAATAACATCTGAAATAATGATCAAATACGATTTCTTCCTGCAGCATCATGACCAATTGTTCTGTTTCTGCATGCTTTGTCCAGAGATCTTGTGGATCAGTCACCTTGTACACACTTTTCCAACCTCCGCCTGCGTAAGGCTTCATATATGCCGGAAATTTGATGTATTCAAATATTCTTCCCCAATCGGTAGGAAATTTCAGATTTCTGAAGGACTCTTCGGAAGTATCATCAGGGCGCTTATGGGAAGGCAGTAGTACAGTATTTGGTACAGGTACTCCCACAGTTTTGGAAAGGCAATTGTTAAAAAACTTTTCGTCTGCGCTCCACCAAAAAGGATTGTTGAGCACGGCTGTACCCATCAGAGCGGCATTCTTAAGGTAGGCTCTGTAGAATGGTACATCCTGAGATATCCTGTCGATGATCACCGCATATTCTGTAGGATCTGCCTGCTCTACGACATCTACTTGCACCGCTTCAGCGATGATGCCTTTTACTTTTTTTGAATTAACTCTTTCTATAAAAGCGGCTGGAAAAGTATTTTCTTTACCAAAAAGGATTCCTATTTTTTTCATTATTTATTGTTTGACATTTGATAAAATTATAATTCCACACTTATTATTCGTGCAAATATTGGATTTTTGTGTGAAATAAGTAGTAAAATAAATAAAATTAATGGCAATTAATCAAAAATAATCGCTTTAAAACTAGAAATTGTCAAAATTATATCACAAATAATGACTTGTCTTATCTATTTACATTTTGAAGTGATTTAAAATTTTACTGGGATTTTTCATTCAGTTTTAGATACAAAAGATACTTACTTAAAATCGTTTTCCAAAACAGAAAAGATAATTATGTAATCAACTGAACAAATACCATTCCTATGTAAGAGTATGTTTAAAATTCCATCATTTGTCTGCAAGCGGCAAATTTCATTTTATACTGCGTTATATTTTTCGTTGTAACTACCAGTTAGGACTGCAAAATATACGTTGTCTAAAATTAAAATTGCTCGCTTTCGCTCAAACATGAAAATTTAAACATACTCTAAGTTATTAAACTTATCAGAAATTAAAGTTAACTTTTGCAAATACTAATCTTCCATTGAAGCCCATCTGCTGTACTCTTC
>JBATLS010000204.1:0-7444 GCA_049289435.1 Saprospiraceae bacterium
CCTTTGTGCACTTTGTGGTAAACCCAACAACCTTAGTGCACTTAGTGTAAAACTTTGTGCACTTTGTGGTAAAACTTATAACCTTAGTGAACTTTGTGCAAACCTTTGTGCACTTTGTGGTAAAACCCAACAACCTTTGTGCACTTTGTGATAAAACTATACTACTGAGTTTCTTTACATACAAGTATGCTTAGGAGCAGCCGCACCATCAGAACAATGACCTAAATAATTACGTTAATTTGAAATAAATGCTACTCCAATCAAAGTGGTTATCAATATCAACATATATAGACCCAAGATAACAATCATAAGTATTCCCATATACTTAAACATGGACTTTTGATTTTCAAATGCCACTTGAATAGTGTCACTATTGTTTTGTAGTAGCGCCCTTTTAGTATTTACGGCAAAATGATATAATTTGAGTATTGGGTATAGATACACAGCACCCATTACAATGTATATCAATGGTAAAAGCGCAGAAAAGCCCATACCAATACCAGCCATTTCGGGAGAACTTCCTATTAACTTATCCATAAAGAAGCTCAGAAAAATTGCTATTAAAATAATGATGCCTATACTTATAAATCCCATGATAGCAAGAAACTTTGCCCATTTGGCTGTTTCAGCGAGAAATTCTTTGGACTTTTGATTGATAATTAAATCTTGGGGTTCATTTAGCCCAATACTTTCTATTCCTTCCATGGTTATAAAGATTAAATGAATAAATATTTGCATCAAATATATAATAAGTATTAATATGTAGTACACATCGGGTAAAAAAAGTTTTTCTGTAGCTTAAGTGATTGAAATGAGTGTTGGGTGATTCTCTAGTGTTAGTTTTTGAGTCAATGAGTTGATCTACAACTTTATAAATTTTTTGACAATATGTTTACTCTTGCCTGGTTTCCCTACTTTTATCAGATATACCCCTTGATTTAGTGAGCTAATGTCTATGATTGGGTTGGTTTGACCTTCTTTCAAGAGTAACCCATCCGTCGAATAAAGTTTGTATTGATACGTATCAGCCATCCCTTGGTTTTTGATATATAATTGATCCATGGCTGGATTTGGAAAGATAGCCAAGTCCAAATCATCTCCTTCCAATGAGGATGTGCAACTCAACCTATTGATCTTTTCCCACAGTAAGTTGTCAAATGAACTGACTGCACCCGTAACTTCTCCCCCATCGTTTCCCATGCGAATGATGACCACCCTTTGAGATGGTAGGACGTATATTTTCTGATCATTCTTGCCAAGAGCACACCACGCCTCTTTAGGGGCATTGGGTATGAGATGTGTATTGAATACAAATTGTAAATCTGGCAGCATAAATGATGGTTGCGAATTGAGCCACCACAATAAACCATAAGACCGATTGAGAGATTGACTGGGTGTCACCATAGCAGCAATATATGTTCTGTCTCCCAATATTTTTTGCCCATCCCAATCGCCTTCATTCATCATCAGCAACCCAAATCTAGCCATATTGCGTGGTCTCGAGTACATAGTACCATTGATCCAAAGTCCAGTGATCCCTGTTTTAATAGATAACTGAGTATTCATAAAATTTTGATATGTATTGCCCCAGGCTTTCGCAATCACCTCATGCACCAGTCGATAAGGTGCATTGTGATAAGCCCATCTTGTGCCTGCATCTGCTTTGTAAGTCAGGCATGATGGAAGCATACAATTGTCATCCAGTACATTGTCATCGAGGCCGGTAGTCATAGATAATTGATGCCAAATCGTAATCTTATCTTCTTTTTCCTGAGACATCCCTGCCCAGCCATTGCCTAAGTATTTTGACGTTTTATCCTGGATGTTGAGGAGGCCTTTTTCTTGGGCCATACCAGTCAAAAATCCCGCCAGAGATTTGCCGGCCGATGCCCAGTACCAAGTACTGTCTTTGGTAAATGTTCCATAATATTTCTCTATCACTATTTTACCATCTTTCAAAACGATAAAAGCTTTGGTCCCTTTGTCATCCAAAAAGTTATACAAATCATTTACATTTTGTGGACACCATCCCATAGCTTCAGGTGATACTGTCTCCCAATTGTCGCTGGATATTGGAGGGAAATAAGTACTTTGCCCTTTTGACATTAGTGGCCATATGAGTAATAAGTTAAGGAGTATTTTTAGTCGCATATTAGGGATATTTTATTTTTAAATCTACAAATAACAGTAAGGTTCAGAGTATATTTAAATTTTCATGTTTGCAAATTTAAACATGCTCTTTATCATAAATGGTTTCAAAAGTGTTTAATTATCAAAATATTTATTGAAATTGTTATTATATAATGAAAAATCAATATATTTTATATCAATTAATTCTATTTGGATATATTTCACTTACAAAAGCATACTTTTGTGTCATGATGCAAAATTCGCCATTCATCGGCCACAATATAGACATAGCTGCTTCACTCCTTCGCAAGGGAGAGGCAGTAGCCATACCTACAGAAACCGTCTATGGATTGGCTGCCAACGCACTCAATAGTGCTGCTGTCGCCAAAATCTTCAATATTAAACAAAGACCTACTTTTGATCCATTGATCATACACCTCTCCTCCTTTGATAAAGTCTCTGAATATGTTCAGGACATTCCAGATATTTTTGTGACACTTTCTGAAAAATTTACTCCCGGACCTTTGACATTTTTACTCAAGAAAAAAGACATCATCCCTGATCTGGTCACCTCTGGATCTCCCTATGTAGCCGTAAGAATCCCATCACATCCTGTCACCAAAGCCCTGCTTGAAAAACTTGATTTTCCAGTAGCCGCTCCTAGTGCAAACCCATTTGGCTATATCAGCCCTACTACAGCCCAACATGTCGCTGACCAATTGGGTAGCAAAGTCTATTATATACTCGATGGAGGGCCATGTGAAGTTGGTTTAGAAAGTACCATCATCGGTATCAATGAACACGGAGAGATCGAAGTCTTACGCAAAGGTGGTTTGTCCATAGAAAACATCTCCACCCTCACAGGAAATGTACTGATAAAAGACATTTCCACCTCCAATCCTCTCGCCCCGGGTATGTTGTCCAGTCATTATGCCCCCAAAATCAAGTTGACGTTAGGCGATATTCGCCAACTATCCGCCAATGCAAATCCTGAACGAACGGGCATCATCGCTTTCAAAAACTTCTTACCCAACATCTCCACCAATCATCAGATAGTGCTCTCTCCTTCAGGCAATTATGTAGATGCGGCGCGTAATCTTTTTTCGGGAATGAGATATCTCGACTCATGCGATCTCGACATCATATATGCGGAGCTGGTCCCTGAAGTAGATTTGGGTCTGGCCATCAATGATAGATTAAGGAGGGCTGCTCACGTTGCGCAGGATTAGCCCTGTTGTAATCAACTTATTGGGTTTAGATGACAGATATCATAGCTTCTACTAATCGCTTTTGCCCATCATATACGTGATCCAAGTATAAGTCAGGCTCTATCAATTCGACCTCCATCAAAAGAAACTGGCCGTCAGACATGACCCCATCTATCCTGGCGTACAAGTGATCACCCTGCATCTTTGACAAAATATTTTGCCCGACGGAAATGAGGCTACTATCCATTTGATATGATTTATACGTCCCACCAAACTGTGACTGAATTCTGAAATCACCGCTCTTTGGAGTTTTAATCACCGCATGAGAAAAAACACCATTGAAAAATACCATGGATATTTCCCCACTATCAATTATCTCAGGCAAATATTTTTGGATCATAAAGTCCTGTACTTTCATATACTCCCTGTATTTCCCTTTAATATCATTCAACTGATCAATATGGAACTTTTCCGTAAGGTATGAACCCGCTGATATGGCAGGTTTGATGATCAGCCATTCCCAGTTCTTGGACAAAATGATGTCTTTATTCAGGTCACTTCCTTTGTCCAAAAACAAAGTCGGAACTATATCGATGCCCTCACTTTGTAAATCCTGGAGATAATATTTGTGGCTGTTGTACTCAATCGTAGATAATGAATTGAAACAAATCAGGCCAGCTTCATTGATATCATGTAAAACTTTAAAAAAGTGATCCGTTTTCAAAAAATAATCCCACACACTCCTGAATAATACATGAGTAAATTGATGCCAGTCAACAGCAGCAGCATCCCAAATGATGGGTGAGCTCTGGATATTTTTTTCTGCCAGCAGTCTGATCAAAGGTCTGTCAGCCTCTGTCAAATCTGGAAAATCAACACACGTAAGAATAGCAATATGCACCATGTATATTCAGTTTTATTTATCAAGTGGTTCGAAAATTTGACATTCAGAACCAGTTTTTCCAAGTAAATCAATATTTTAATAATAATTCCAATTCTTTAAATGCGAATATTTATGCAAAATTAACATAATTACTATCTTTACTGTAAATCAAAATAAAGCATCGTATGGATAAATACATCCTTGCCCTTGATCAGGGAACTACCAGTAGTAGAGCCATCATATTTGATCGATCCGGTCAGATTGTTTCGATGGCTCAAAAAGAGTTTACTCAATATTTCCCTCAATCAGGATGGGTGGAGCACGACGCCAATGAGATATGGTCCACCCAGATAGGCGTCGCAGCAGAAGCGGTGACGAAAGCTGGTATTTCTATCAGTCAGGTCGCTGCCATTGGGATCACCAACCAAAGAGAAACAACAGTCATTTGGGATAGAAACACTGGTCAACCCATCCATCATGCCATCGTATGGCAAGACAGGCGAACTGCTTCATTTTGTGACCAGCTCAAAGCGGAGGGCAAAGCAGAACTTATCCAACAGAAAACAGGACTGGTCATAGATGCATACTTTAGTGCTACGAAGGCCAAATGGATACTTGATCATGTGCCCGGCGCAAGAGATGAGGCTCAAAAAGGAAATTTATGTTTTGGTACCATAGACTCTTGGTTGGTGTGGAAACTCACCAATGGAAAAGCACATGTCACTGACATCACCAATGCGTCACGGACGATGCTTTGCAATATTCATACTCAAAATTGGGATGGAGAGCTACAGGATATCTTTGATATACCAGGCAATATGCTGCCATCTATCAGAAGCTGTTGTGAAGTATATGGCCACACCCACAATGTACTCACCTCGTCCAATATTCCTATATCTGGCATCGCTGGGGATCAGCAGGCAGCATTATTTGGTCAGATGTGTATCCATCCAGGCATGGTTAAGAATACCTATGGTACAGGATGTTTTATGCTGATGAATACCGGCGAAAAAGCGGTCATTAGTCAACATAAATTGTTGACTACGGTCGCATGGAAAATAGATGGTATCACTCACTATGCACTGGAAGGGAGTGTTTTTATAGCCGGTGCCGTAGTACAATGGTTGAGAGATGGGTTGAAAATCATACGCTCATCTACAGAGATTGAAACCCTTGCCAATCAAGTCACAGATACTGATGGGGTATATATCGTACCAGCATTTGCAGGACTTGGTACACCATACTGGAATCAATACGCAAAAGGTACAATCACAGGGATCACCAGGGGCACCTCTACTGCGCACATAGCCAGAGCAGCTTTAGAAAGTATCGCCTTTCAGACGGTGGATGTACTGAAAGCCATGGAGGCCGACTCAGGTATCTCTATCAAAGAGTTGCGCGTAGATGGAGGAGCCACTGTAAATGATTTTTTGATGCAATTTCAAAGCGACATGCTCAATTGTAATGTAGTTCGCCCTTCTGTGACGGAGACCACTGCGCTTGGTGCTGCTTATTTAGCTGGCCTTGCTGTAGGATACTGGAGCACCATAGATGATATAAAAGATCAGTGGAAAGTAAAAAATACTTTTACCCCGAATATGGAAGATCAAGTTAGAAAAAACTTATATGAAGGGTGGCTCAAAGCAATCAACGCATCTGTGGCTGCCATATAAAACTCAGACAAAATTGATGGAGAGAGAAATACAGTTACAAAATATCAAGAAAAACGATCCATGGGACATAGTTATCATTGGAGGAGGTGCCACTGGATTGGGTGCTGCCCTGGATGCTGCTACCAGAGGGTTTAAAACTTTGTGTATCGAAAAAACAGACTTCTCCAAGGGTACTTCCAGCCGCTCTACCAAACTCATCCATGGTGGGGTACGATACTTGGCGCAAGGGAACATTAGCATGGTAAAAAGTGCATTGTACGAGCGTTGGTTTTTATTGAAAAATGCACCAGGTGTGACCAAGAGAATTCCTTTTGTTCTTCCTGTGTACAACTGGATCAGCTACTTATACTATGGCCTGGGGTTAAAGCTGTATAATTTCCTTTCCGGAAAATTAAGTATAGGCAACACACAATTTTTATCCAAATCTGAGTTGATAGAAAAAATACCTGATATCAACCAAAAATCTCTCAAAGGTGGGGTATTATATTTTGATGGCCAGTTTGACGATAGTCAGATATGTGTGTCATTGGCCAGGACAGCGATTCATTACGGAGCTACTGTAATGAATCATATGGAAGCCCAAAGCTTTATTTATTCCGGGCAAAGAGTATCAGGCGTACAAATTAAAGACGGCTTAACTGGGGAGATCTACCAAGTAAACTCCAAAGTAGTCATCAACGCTACAGGTGTATTTGTAGATCAATTGATCAGAAAAGACAACAAGGATCACAAAAGCATTATATCTCCATCTCAAGGCATCCACTTGGTAGTAGATAAAAAATTTTATACATCAGAGTTTGCACTTTTGATACCCAAGACGACCGATGGACGAGTCCTTTTTGCTGTTCCGTGGCACGACAAAGTGGTCATTGGTACTACCGATGGGAAAGTAGATAATATATCAGAAGAGCCTATTGCTACGTCCCAAGAAATCGATTTTGTGTTATCTAATTTTAACAAATACACATTACAACAGTTGGCTAAGGAGGACATCAAGTCTATATTTGCTGGACTAAGACCCTTAGTGAGTATGAAAGATATGCAATCTACCGCAGATTTATTGAGAGACCATACGATCTTAGTTAGTGATACTGGATTGGTATCTATCACTGGGGGCAAATGGACTACTTATCGAAAAATGGCCAAAGACGTCATCAACAAATCAATACAAGTAGGTGGTTTACCTTTCGTAAAATGTATTACAAAAAATGTAGAAGTCATCACTCAATCTCTCCCGGTATTGTCTCACGATGATGTACGACTTCATCCCGACTACCCTTATACTACCAATGATGTCTTGGTAGCTGTAAAACATGAGATGGCTTGCACACTCGAAGATGTACTGGCACGACGCATCAGATTGCTTTTTATGGATGCTAAAGTGGCCGTAGAAGTGGCGCCAATGGTCTGTAAGGTGATGCAAGATGCCCTCTCCAAAGATGACCATTGGTATGACGAACAACTTAATACTTTCAATACTTTGGCAAAAAATTATCTGACGAGATGATCTAATCTGAATTCAACGTCATTTATTTAAGAGTTATGGCTCA
>JBATLS010000205.1:0-4860 GCA_049289435.1 Saprospiraceae bacterium
AACCGTCGCTGCTGGCCCAATAGATTTCTTCACCTGTGCTGGCATCGTGCAAAACCTGACCACTGCCTGACCCTTCGACCCACTTTCCTTCGCTATAATTTTTTAGTTTCAACTTTATGTATTTTTGATTTTAATGGTTTATTGTTATACTGATCAGTCTCTCGAAACTCAGTATAGATATTTAGGTATATGACATTTACGTTTATAGATATATTCAATGAATGTAATCATACCCAACATCCAAATTAAAGACAAAGCAAAATTAATATTCTGATTGTAAAATGAATATTGTTACAAATTTACCTATTTATAACACAAACATCTGTATTTTTGACATCATTAATCCATATCAAAACACCATCATGAAATCAATCTGTACAATTATTTGTTTTTTTTTATTTTATACATCCACACTTGAAGGACAACAGCTCATTTCAGCTACCCTGACAGGTACGAGCACCAAACAACAAATTACTGCTATTTTTGGTCTGCCTTTCGTAAGGAATGGAGCCAAACATTACAAAGTGAGATATACCTCCCTAGATGCCAAAGGAAATAAAGATACCTTGTCTGGATTGATGGTGGTGCCGGATGATTTGTCATTTACCTATCCGAGAGTGGTCTATCAACACGGGACATCTGATTGCAAAACATGTGTACCATCCAGGCTAGGCGGTGCTGGAGGAGATGAAGGTCAGATCGGATTGTTGATAGCAGGATTGGGTTTTGTATCGATCCTCCCGGATTATGTAGGCATGGGTGATGGCAGAGGATTTCAGACTTACGTGCATGAAAAAACTATTGTCTCCGCTGCAGTGGATATGATGGAAGCATGCAAACAATGGGCAAGCCAAAATGGATTATTTACCAACGAGCAGATATTTATCACAGGCTATTCGCAAGGCGGGTACGGATCTATGGCGCTACACAAATATTTTGAAACCAAGGCAAATACGATCATCACCGGAGCTGCACATTTGTCAGGACCCTATAGCCTCTCAGGCGTCATGAGAGATTTGATACTGAGTGATACCGAGTATTTCTATCCTGCCTATGTACCCAATACCATGTTGGGGTTTAGAGAAGCTTATCCAAATGTGTTCAATAATTTTGGAGACTTTTTTAAGCCAGAATATGTGAATGATATCAGAGAGTATTATGAAGGTAAAATCACTTTAAGCACACTCAACAGCAGAGCCATTCAACTACTAAAAACAAATACAGGTGCATCTGTGGGTGGCAGGATGATCAAAGACAGTACTTTTAACATGATCAAAAACAATCTGAATCACCCCATCAATCAAATATTGAGAGAAAATGATTTATATAATTGGGTACCTAAAGCACCTACAAAAATATATTATTGTAAGGCAGATGACCAAGTACCATTTATGAATAGTATTGTAGCAAGAGATACCATGACCGCCAAAGGCGCGACCAATCTTGAAGTCAGAGATCTCAACTCTACCGCCAATCACAGTGGTTGTGTGACTCCAGCACTTACCCAAACGGTCTTCTTTTTTCTAGGACTGCAGAGAGTCACCACAAGCGTGAAGGACGCACTTGTAGCAGATCTTATTAAAATATTTCCCAACCCAGCAAATCAAAGACTCACAGTCTCTGGTTTGGAAGGTGATGTGATGATAAGAATCTTTAATATGAATGGAATGGAAGTACTTAATACTTCAAGTAACAAACAGGAGTCTATAGATATCGATGTTACATCATTGACTCAAGGCATGCACATTTTAGTATTGGATTCTGTCAATAAAAATACTAAAATCTTTAAACTTAGTAAAGTAGATTTTTAATAATTTCTAAATATTTTTTTACAGTATCTCCAGCAATTATAAATGATTGAATTTCTTTGAGTTACAAATTCAATGTGAACCTTGAGAAATAAAATATTTTGAATTGTACAATAAAACAGATGAACAATCGTTTTATTTGGGTTGTTAATGAATTGCAAAGTATAAAATATTAACTTTATAAGGCACAGTATCACAGCGTCTTATAATTTCACAAGGGCTCGAAATCATCAGATTGCGAGCCCTTGCCAATTTATATATACTTGTTGTCTTAGTATCTGTAATACTCAGGTTTGTAGGGGCCTTCTACAGCCACACCGATGTAGGCGGCCTGATCTTTTGTAAGTGATTCAAGCTCTACACCTATCTTAGCCAAATGAAGTCTGGCTACCTTTTCATCCAGATGTTTAGGAAGGGTATAAACTTTGTTTTCATACTTGTCTGTATTTTGCCACAGTTCCAATTGAGCAAGTACCTGATTGGTAAAACTGTTGGACATCACAAATGAAGGGTGACCAGTAGCACAACCCAGATTGACCAATCTGCCTTCTGCCAGTAGTATGACATCTTTTCCATCTATGTTGTAAAGATCTACTTGTGGTTTGATTTGATCTTTTGTGTGGCCATAATTTTTATTGAGCCACGACATGTCAATTTCATTGTCAAAATGACCGATATTACACACTATGGTTTTATCATTCATCATCTTGAAATGCTCAGCACGAATGATATTTTTGTTTCCGGTAGCAGTGACAACTATGGACGCTTCTATCAGAGCCGTCTCCATTCTTTTGACTGCAAATCCATCCATGGCCGCCTGAAGTGCACAAATCGGATCTATCTCTGTCACGATGACTCTGCATCCTGCGCCTCTCAATGAGGCCGCAGATCCCTTTCCGACATCGCCATATCCGGCAACGACAGCAACTTTACCCGCCATCATGATATCAGTGGCTCGACGTATGGCATCTACTAAAGATTCTTTACAACCATATTTATTATCAAATTTTGACTTAGTCACGGAGTCATTGATATTGATGGCCGGGAGTACCAAAGTGCCGTTTTTCTCTCTTTCATAAAGTCGGTGTACACCTGTAGTGGTCTCTTCAGAAAGCCCTTTGATAGCACCTACTAACTCTGGAAATTTATCAAAAACCATATTGGTCAAATCCCCTCCGTCATCCAGAATCATATTGAGCGGCTGGCCATCTTCGAAAGCAAATAATGTCTGCTCAATGCACCAGTCAAACTCTTCTTCATTCATGCCCTTCCATGCAAAGACAGGAATACCAGCAGCAGCTATGGCAGCAGCTGCGTGATCTTGGGTAGAAAATATATTGCATGAAGACCAGGTGACTTCTGCTCCCAAATCTATCAACGTCTCAATCAGAACAGCAGTCTGAATCGTCATGTGAAGACAGCCCGCTATGCGAGCACCTTTGAGAGGTTTAATATTTGCAAACTCTTGTCTCAGTGCCATCAAACCGGGCATTTCGGCTTCAGCCAGGGTAATCTCTTTTCGTCCCCAATCAGCGAGTTGGATGTCTTTGACCTTGTGAGTCATTTTTTTTTCAGTATGTATCATTAATATAAAAGTTTAATTTATTTTTAAAAATGGCAGCAAAGTTAAGCAATTAGTACAAATATTTGGTGGCGATTGTTTTTGACAGAGCGAAAAAGTAAGTATTTTCAGTAAAGAAATCGGTTGCGCAATCGATTTCTAATTTTTATAATAACAAATTTCTATCCTTTAGTCTGATGTGTAGCTAAGATAAGTCTCTATAAATCACATCCAATTTATGTATTATCTACTGATGTATAAGGATTGGATCTTGCACCATTGGATAGTTCCAGAACAGGTTAACAAAACTAAAAATCTATGCCCAAAAACCATCATTTCTACCTTTGAATACTCATTAAATCTTACTCTCTGATTTCAAAAACCTGACCTGGTTTAGGGATGTCGATCTCTCCAAAGCCTTTTTGCTGAAGGAATGATTTGAAATTTTCCTGTGTTTTGGGTTCTCCGTGCACAAGGAACAATCTCTTGAGATGTGCTTTTTGATTGGCGATGAAATCGTACATTTCATTTTGGTCACCATGCGCCGAAAATGAGTCCATAATACGTATTTCTGCTTTGACGATTTTTTCTTCATCAAAAATCCGAATGGTCTCTGCTCCTGCTCTTAATATGCCTCCCGGAGTCTCTGGTGAGCAGTATCCAACCATTAAAAAAGTATTTTTTGGGTTTTCTATATTGTTGAATAAATGGTGTTTGACCCTACCTGCATTCATCATACCTGAAGCAGAGATGATGATACAGGGCTCCGAGGATGCGTTGAGTGCTTTAGACCGAGCGACATCTTTGATATAAATCAGATTGTTGAATCCAAAAGGATT
Source organism: Saprospiraceae bacterium (assembly GCA_049289435.1). Classification (GTDB taxonomy): domain Bacteria; phylum Bacteroidota; class Bacteroidia; order Chitinophagales; family Saprospiraceae; genus OLB9. The sequence continues at coordinate 4,209 of JBATLS010000205.1, forward strand.
GGTATCGGTAAGCATATATTCATTGATCTCTGAGTCAAAACACTCTGGATGCAATCCAAATATATGGGTCACATTTACAGCAAGCGGACTATCCACATAGACTTTTATTCTGGGGAGTAGTCCAGCACTCTCCATTTTGTCGAGCATATAGACGATCTCCTGAGTACGACCAAGACTGAATGCTGGTATGATGAGTTTCCCCTTTTTTTCCAAACAAGTGTGTCTGATGACTTCCTGAAATTGCGCTGACTGCTCTGGTCCCGATTCGTGCAGTCGATCTCCATAGGTGGATTCACAGATGAGATAATCTACCTCTGGCATGGGTTGTGGATCTCTAAGGATAGGTCTGTAAGGTCGCCCGATATCTCCTGTAAATCCGATGGTGGTCTCTTTACCATTTTCATTTATTTTGAGGGTAACACTCGAGCTGCCCAGGATGTGTCCTGCGTCTCTGAACAACACTTTGACATTGGGATGAATTTGTTCCCACACTTCATAAGGGTGTCCCTCGAACTTGATCATCGTAGGACCGATATCATCACTGGTGTAGAGTGGAGTCCTTATTTTGTTTTTATCTCTTTTGCGTTTTTTGAGGACTTTTTCATTGTGCCACTGGACATCTATCTCTTGTATCTTGGCACTGTCCAGCAAC
>JBATLS010000206.1:0-2072 GCA_049289435.1 Saprospiraceae bacterium
ATATTCTCTCCTATTTTCAGCAAGCGTTAAGTGATAAAACTGCAATCATTATTACACACAGGGCCAATAACCTGTTAAATTATGACAAAATTATTGTGTTGGACAATGGAACAATCAGCGAAGAAGGGACACATGATCAGTTGCTGGCTCAAGATGGATTTTACGCTTCTATATATAAACAGCAAATGATACAGGCTTATTGACACATCAATAAAACTGCCTTAAAAATTTTGATGGTTGAAATAAATCAATATATTTGTATTATTAATTTATTTTAAAATCAAATCTGTGGAAAACGAAGATAAAAGTAAATACGAAAGTGTTTATTCTTCCAGGATAAATGCAGGAAAGCGCAGAACCTATTTTTTTGATGTTAAGAGGACAAGAGGTGATGACTTTTATATTACATTGACTGAAAGTACAAAAAAATATAACTCTGATGGTTATGAAAGACATAAAATCTTTCTTTACAAAGAAGATTTTAATCGATTCTTAAACGAATTGGGAGAAACCATAAATTTTGTAAAAACTGAGCTCATGCCAGATTTTGACTATGAAGAATTTGAAAAAAGACAAGCAGAATGGGAAGCTTCGCAAGAATCCAATGTCGATAAAGACACTACATCAGAAGATATAAATTGGTGATTTTCACTTCAGTTTTTTCGCATCCATTTATTTTTATTCAGGGCAAAGTACAACTCTCTCCACACTGCCAATGAATATACTTATAGCATCCGCTACTGCAGCTGAGGTACAACCCACCTTAGATTTCCTATACAACCACGGTCAAATAATTGATGGATACGTATTCGAATATAAAAATCATATCATTACGATCTTAATCACCGGGCCTGGCAGCATGCACCTATTGTTGAAATTATCAAATCTAATGATGATCCAAAAATTTGACCTATATATCAATGCAGGAATTGCAGGATCATTTGATCGAAATGTAAAAATAGGTCAGGTAGTCAAAATTTCCAGAGATAGATTTGCAGATCTAGGAGCTGAGTTAAAAGATGGACAATTTGTAGATGTCTTCGAATTGGGGCTAAGTATGCCTCCTGATTTACCATACGAAGATGGATGGATCAAGGATGATAGTGATCCACAATACTTTAATCACTTATCTTATGTGCAGGCGATCACGGTCAATAAAGTATCTGGCACAGCAGCCAGCATCGAAAAAATGATCGAAAAATATCACCCGATCATAGAAACCATGGAAGGAGCTGGATTTATGCTTGCATCCAAGCAATGGGGTTTGAAAGGAACCCAGATCAGATCCATTTCCAATGACGTCGAACCAAGAGATAAAAGCCGATGGGATATACCCGTTGCCATTCATTCATTAAACAATGAACTGATCAATTTTCTAAAAAATGTGGTATAAATCTGCATTTCGCATTTTGAATACAAAAACACAGCACTCCCAACCATAAAAATACACCAAACTATATCTTCACATTACCTAAATCATTATATCTTTGGTGATCCATAATAGAAATTTTATAAAGACCAAAAGGTAGGTATCTCAAAAAATATAAAAATATCAAAATAATGCAATTATTTATTTTCACAACCATGATGGCTCTCATCACCAGTTGCCACCCTTCATCCCAAAAAATAAAAACTGAAAAAACTCCTGATCATCAAGTATCAACAGTAATTACGGGTGCAGAGAGATTGGCACTTTACCAACCGATCCTCCAAGGTAAAAAAGTAGCGATGGTAGTCAATCAAACGAGCATCGTAAAAGACAAACACCTCGTGGATACACTCCTAAAACTGGGAATAGACATTCAGGTGGTATTTGCCCCAGAGCATGGTTTCAGAGGTAAAGCAGATGCTGGTGAAGTCATCATGGATGCTAAAGATCAAGATACAGGGTTGCCTATCATGTCCCTTTATGGCAAAAAGAAAAAACCATCAGCCGAAGATCTCCAAGGTATTGACATCATTTTATTTGATATACAGGATGTGGGCGTCCGATTTTATACTTTCATCAGTACGCTGCACTATATCATGGAATCGTGCGCTGAAAACAAATTACCACTATTACTTCTGGATAG
>JBATLS010000207.1:0-12489 GCA_049289435.1 Saprospiraceae bacterium
GTCCAGTAGGTTTGGTGGTAAAAAAGGGTTGGAAGATTTTATCAATGATATGGATGGGGATGCCGGAGCCGTTGTCTTTGATAGCTATTAGCAGTTGGCTATTAGCTGTTAGCTGGGTGGTGATGGTGACTTTTGGTGCATAAGAGATTTTGGATTTTGGATTTTGGATTTTGGATTTTTCTACCTCTATATTCGCATCGTTCGTTGATTTAACTAAATCTGTCGAATTCGAATCGCCCGATGTATCCATTAAATCTGTCAGATTAGCTAAACTTCGCTCCTTGGCTAAATCTAACAGATTTTTACGTTGGTTGACGGCATAGAAGGCATTGGTGATGAGATTTAAGATCACTCTGCCGATGTCCTGGGGGATGACTTCTATTTTTGGAATATTTGGGTCAAAATTTGTGATCATCTCTGCGTTGAATGTATTGTCTTTGGCTCTCAATCCATGATATGCCAATCGAAGATATTCGTCCGCAAGAGCATTGATATCTGTGGGTTCTTTTGTGCCGGAGCTGGTGCGGCTATGTTGGAGCATACCTTTGACAATGTCTGCTGCGCGTTGGCCATGATGGTTTATTTTTTCAAGATTTTGCTGCACATCCATTGCAATGGCTTTCACTTCATCAAAGTTGCCTTTATCAACCTCATCAACCATCTCAACCATCAACTCATTACTCACCTCAGAGAAGTTATTGACAAAATTTAAGGGATTTTGGATTTCATGAGCAATGCCTGCGGTAAGCTCACCCAGACTGGCCATTTTTTCGGATTGTATCAGTTGTGCCTGAGCAGCTTTTAATTCTTCGAGAGAATTTTTCAATGCCACATTAGTTTCTTCTATATCTCTTTGTTTCTGTTCCAGTTCATCGATGGTTTCTTCAAGCAGTATAGCGGTGGTTCTTTTTACTTTTTCGGTCCGCTCCAGTTTGAATTCGGCTATTTCAAGATCACTCTTAACCTTTTTTACTGCTTTGATTAAAGTTTCTTTTTCATCAATACTTAAACCTTCTAAGTGAAGAATAAAATCATTTATTATTTGAAGTCCGTGATTCATTTTATTTTTCTTTTAAAGCTACACAACAGGTAGTTAAATTATGCATTTCTAAATTTCCACCAGTAGCTCTGCCAAGTTCTGCATTACTAAACATTCCTGCCATGGGGATATTCCATACATTATTGATTCCTTCTAACTCCTGAGACATCAATGGCCCTAAAGATATTATCCTGCCTAAACAACTAAATACAATTAATGCTTCTGCCTTGGGCATTTCTGTGGTTTTTAAATTTTCTACACCTTTTATAACTTTTTCAATTACATCAAAATCAGGAGGGAGGGAAAAACGAACTTTTGAACCCTGAGGAACTGAGCCACTTGTATAAAAAGAATGATCCGTCCAATCTACTTGTAATCCTGGACGCATGATTGGGTCTCCTTTTTCGCATTGTAATTGCAAAGGAAAAATGGCGGCAATTTCTACTAGCAGATTATTATTTTCGGGCGAAACATTTTGGATACCACCATACTTGGCTGTAATATCCAATACGGGAACATTATCTACCGTATAAACATGATTGCCTTCACTTTTTGTTACCGTTTTTTCTGTACCTACTGCTTTCCAACCACAAGTAGCAATACCTTTTATTTCTACTTTAGTTTCGTCTAATGCAATACATACCATTGCATTACCGCTATCTTGGCCATTTGTAAAAACAAAAGATCCGGAAAACGAATAATCATCTCCTGCGGCACCGCCAAAAGCATTTACATCCAGACCAATTACGTCTTCTAAGCCATGAAGAATTTCTTCACCATCAACAGCGAGATTACTAATACCAATTAAAAAAGCGGGTTTGGAAAATTTATTTTTAGCTTTTTGTGCAATATTTTTGGCAATCTCTCTGTAATTTCTATTCGGATATTCTTCAAATAAAATTTGAAAATGATCTTTGTTTATATCAAGCAATAAAATAGCTGCTGAATTTTTTTCTGGTTCCCCATCGGTAAATTCGCCATTGGTAGTACAACCAAAAATGGCAATATTTTTTTTGTCCAATAACTCACTGATAGCCGTTCTATCCAGACTTTTTGAAATAAAGCAGATTGCCAATGTGGGTTTGAAATTATCGGCCAAGCTTTTTTCTAAAGCGGCTTTTATTTCTTCGGTAGATTTTCCCTTGATTGATTTTGCTTGCATAATAATTGTTATTGGTTATTGGTGTTCTTTTTATTCTTGGAAGTTTTAATTATCGAAGTCAATAATTTTCTTATTTCCGTCATTTCCTGAGAAATAGAAATGAATTGTTGTTTTTCTATATATCCCGACTGATGCAACAGTTCAATCCAGTATGCTGATTCTTTTGCTTCTTTTTGTGCTATGGCTAATTTGTGGATGAAATCTGCATTACTTTCGGCTTGTTCGGCTTCTCTTACCATTGGTCCTATATATGTACCACTTTGCATCAATTGTTTGCTCATTATATACTCTTTTGTCTCTGTCTAAGGTATTGGTACAATTTTATTATCCGCAGAGCGATTGCAAAACTTTTTGTTTTAATTACATTCTCTTTCATTTGTTTTTTAATTAACCATTCACAATTACTTTACCTTTCTTTCAAGGCTACCCAGCAGCACATGGCAGAATGAAAATGTTGCCTACCACCTTTGGTCCTTCCAAACTCTCCATAAGTATAAAAACCAGCCATCGGTACTTGCCAAACATCTGCCAAACCTTCGTTTTCCATAGCGGTCAAAGGACCCAATACAGGTGGCCTTCCAGCACAGGAAAAAATGAGTAATGCATCAGCCTTGGTTTCCAAAGTATTCTTTAGTGCAGTGGCTTCAGAAATAATTTCTTCTGAAATTTCAAAATCAGGTGGAACTGTAAAGTGAAACTCCGAGCCCTCTTCCATTTCTATATCCATTTCCAGTGCATTAGTTGCTGGATCTATTGATCGGGGAGATTTTATGATCGTTTCTCCATCATTTCTTTTGGCTATAAAAGGGAACTGGACTGACAGTTCTTTAAAAAGATTAAAGTTATCATCATCGGTTTTGTCTGTCATCCCCAAATATTTTAAATACAATTCTGCTGCAGGCTTATCATCAATGGTGAACACTTTATTTCCTGAGCTTTTTGTTACTTTTCTTGCAATTCCCAAAGGTTTCCAGCCGTGGATAGCCATACCTTGTAATGAAATTTTATCGCCATCAAAAACTAATGTGGCTATTCCATACTCAGACTCTTTTTTGTCGGTAAATACATAGCTGTTATGTATTTCCCAGTCATCACCGGCCATACCACCGTAAAATACCGCTTCTTCTCCCAATTCTTTCACCAAAACCTTTACCAATGTATCGCCATCAAAGTATTGTCCATTGGAATAAACACCGCAACTAGACAATAAAAAAGTAGGATTTTTAAAATGCTGCAATGCATTTTTTGCGACTAGGGAAGCAGCTTTATCTACCTGATCATTTTCTACATCTTCAATATGTATTGCATAATATTCTTTCTTAACATCAAATAAAAGAATAACAATTTCACCTTCACTCTGATGACCATCAATAAATTCACCGCATGAAGTTGCGCCAAAAACATCAATTTCTTTCTGATTTAATAATTTCACAACTGCTTTTCTATCCTGTTTTATTGAGATAAATACAATAGCCAATGTCGGCTTATATCCATCACACAACGATTGCTCCAGAGCGTTTTGTATTTCTTCTGTAGATTTTCCTTTGATTGATTTTGATTTCATATTTTAGTGTATTATGTTAAATGTGCCGAGCCTACAGTTCTCAAAGATATACTTTTTTTATAACAACGGATTTTAATCAGTAGTACATACCTACTTCGCAAATGAGTGCTGTAGGCACGACCAATGAACAAAATTAGACCCATCAAAAAGGTAATGAAATCACAAACTCACTCCCCTCATTCAACTTCGTCTCCACTTTCAGCTCGCCTCCATGTGCCTTCACGATATCAAAAGCCAAAGATAATCCTAATCCAGTTCCTTGCCCTGGTGGCTTAGTGGTGAAGAAAGGCTGGAAGATTTTGTCTTTGATGTGTTCGGGGATGCCTGAGCCGTTGTCTTGGATAGCTAAAATTAGCATATTGGCTTGTTGGGAGGTTGGCGAATTAGCTGTTAGTTGGGTGGTGATGGTGACTTTGGGCTCATAAGAGATTTTAAATTTTGGATTTTGGATTTTAGATTTTTCTATCTCTATATTCGCATCGCTCGTTGATTTAACTAAATCTGTCAAATTCGCATCGCCCGACTGCCTTGCTAAATTTAACAGATTGGCGATTTCTTTGAGTACATATTTACAAATCATAGCCATTGGCTCTATACAAATACAGAGCTACAGCCTATCAGTATTAAATAATGTACTTTTGAAAATGGTAAAATCCGATCCGATCAATCAGATTCTCCCGAATTCATTATATCAATGATAAGCTGCGTTATGCACCAATGTTGTACCACACTTACTACATGGAACGGCACTACCAGCACCCCCAGCACAACCTTTGCTACAGGTGTAATGCCAGACACCTTTGGGATTTTGAGCGGGCTCAGGAGTCGCTGCTGCAGGAGATGGGACGGTCTGAGAAGACACCGGCGAAGCACTAGCACTGCCATGATAAGCCTGATTATGCGCTACGGGGCCTCCACAAACAGCACAGTTGGTAAGTGTGCCAGCTCCTCCGGCGCAACCTTTAGCGCAAGTGAAATGCCATACCCCTTGGGCATTTTGAGCGGGCTCTTCAGTAGTTGCTGCTGGGGGTAATATAGCTGGCGGCGTATCAGTAACTTCCAGCGATTCACTGGCATCTTGGGTTTGATTTACACTTTTCTCTTTGCATGAATAGATACAGATGACCGAACTGAGTACAAGTATTACCAGGATTCTAAAATATTTCATAACGGTTTTTTTTTTGATTTAAAAATAAAAATAATTGTGAAAATTTATCATCTTTTGCCAGTTTTTAGTATGGCTGCTGAATTCACCATTTGAGTGATTGACAAAAAAATGATTTTCCCCGATGTAAAAATACAATAATTTATATTCTTTTCTTTTTATTCTGTGTTTCTGATGGTGTTTTGACTATTTTTTTCCTTTAAATCTGGAGTGCTTGCTTTTGATAATTTTTATTTATCAACAAAAGTGCATGTATAATATGTATCAATATATGAATTTACCTTGACCAAGCTATCATTTCATATCTATACACTGATAAAACAACATTTTTACTATAATTATAACCTCATCACTTCACTTTACAGATTTCATCGGTTCAAAATATCAGCAGAAATGGAATACTTGGTTACCTTTGTCAAAATAAATTTTAAAGTTTAAACTTCACTAAATTAGAATTTGAGATATGAAAAGATCAGAGTTAAAACATATGCCCGCTCATTTTGACCGCTACATCCTGAAGTGTGATGATGTGGATATCATAGATGCCATAGAGATGAGTATCACAGAATTACAAAACGCCCCCATAGACAAATGGAAGGCATTAGGTGACAAAACCTATGCAAATGGAAAGTGGACCATCAAGGAAATTTTGCAACATCTGATCGATACAGAGAGAATATTTGCCTATCGGGCACTGGCATATGCAAGAGGAGAACAAGGAACTGTGCTTGGATATGATGATGATGCTTATGCCAAAGCGTCTATGGCAAATGACAGGACTTTGCCTAGTTTGATGGGTGAGTTGAAGCATTGTCACATCTCGCTGAAGGTGCTTTTTCAATCTTTCACTGAAGAAATGATGGATAGAATGTGCAAAGGAATCAAAGGTGAATATTCTGTCGCATCAGTAGGATTTATCATGCCGGGTCACCAAAGATGGCATTTTGGCATCATGGAAGAAAAATACTATCCTTTGATTAAAGCCAAAAAAGTAAATACGAAATAACCATTTTATTAGATTTTGCGCCGTAAAAAAGTCTAATCCTGATCGTGATATTATAACGGTTGCTGCTGTGTGACACAATGGATCATACCGCCATTGGCATACAGATTGCGGACATCGATGCCGACTACTGTCCTGCCGGGATATAAAGTCTGGATCAAAGCATTGGCAATGTCATCATTGGGATCGTTATAATTGGGGACAAGCACTTTTGTATTGGCAATGTAATAATTGACATAAGAGCCTTTGTACCCAAGCTTTTTACCATAAGTGGTGACAACATTTGATTTAGTAAGGGGAAGTTTTAAAAATTTAAAAGGAGTTTGGCTTTTATTCTTTGCAGCATACAATTTGTCAATATCTGATGGCTTAACTGACCACTCTTTGAGATCGGCCTCATTCATGGTGACTATAGTTTGTGCATTGCCAAATCTGGCAAAGCCATCGATATGAAAATCTGTGATCTCCAATCCAGGCATGCCATCCAGCCAGATAAAATTGGTAGCACCAAGATACTTTGTAAAAATCTCTTCCGCTTTGGCCTGCGACATGCTGGGATTGCGATTGTCATTTAATACCGAACTTTTGCAAGCCATCAGTGTACCGTGTCCGTCGAGCTCAACACTTCCACCTTCATTGATCATGATACTATTTAGATCTACCACCGTCTTGCCCTGATCTGCACCAATTTTTGAAGGCACAGTGTTACAATTTGTATATTTCACTTTATTGCCCCAGCCGTTGAAGCCCCAATCCTGGATAGCTATTGCTCCAGTTTTATCTCTGACATATATAGGACCATTGTCTCTTGACCACACATCATCGGTGGGATACACTTTAAATTCTATATTACTTTGTGATACTCCTGCGGCATTTAGGAGGCCGATGATTCTCGCCTTTTCGGTATCGTCATATGCTATCAAATGGACCCTTTCGCTGGAGACTAATTCCCTCGTCATGGCAACCCATGTAGCGTCCAAATCGTTGCGATAATCCTTGCCATACTGATGATGATGCGGCCATTGGATCCATGTACCTTCATGTGGCTCACTTTCTTCGGGAAATGTATAAAGCACTTCTGCAGAATTTTGTGTTGAGTCTGGTGTATTTTCTCCAGTACCTCCACAAGAGAAAATAATGGATGCGAAAAATAGTGCCATGAGTTTTAATAGTTGCATATGTATAACTATGAAGTGATTTATAAACATATTGTTTATTTATTCGATGATTTGTTCAAGCTCTATTTCAAGAGTTTGATTGCCATAATTTGTATAATGCATCTTCACAAAACCCAATGTTTCACTAAACCAAAAGTTAAATTTGGATGTACCAAACTCATACTCTGATTTTGATTCTATTTTCCAACAGTTTTCTATTTGTCCAAATGCAGTAGTTATGTTTTCTTGTGCAGTGACTTTATATTCAAAATATCCATGCGTGTTTTCCCAATCTCCCCAACCATTCTGGATATTTAAATTTCCAATCCAAGATTTTCCAATTTGTATCGGAAATTTTACCTTTGGAAATGGGGCTACCTCTGTAAAATTAAATTGATTGGCTCTAAACGGGTGCATCCAGACTTCTTCGACATTTTCAATCACGCCCTCAATTACTTCCTCCCGCCACTCGTATTCCAAGATTCCTTTGTTTAGTTGATGCTTTATATTTTTCTTAATGTCATCACTAGTAAATTCATATTGAACGACGATCACATCCTGTCTATCAGGTTCATACGTCCATCGTTTTCCTGTAGCCATCATTTTTATTCGACTATTTGAAATAAGTTCGTTCTTATCTGATTTAAAAGTAGCTCTATAAACCATCTCTCTGCAGGGCATAAATACCGTTCTTCTTTTTTTAATGACCTCAATGATTGTGTCTTTAATCGGATTTCCATTATCATCTAAAATCTTCACTTTGTTGCCATCAAACTCTGGCATAATATCCGGCGCACAATTGATAGATGTAAATACAGAATAGTTCCTTTGTAAACAACCACTACTAAGGAAAAGTACAAAAAGGATCACAATTGGAATTTTCACTTAATGTCATTTTGTATGGTGAAAAGTAAATTTTGTCAAAGTCATACTAGGTTATGATGGCATAAAGATATCTTGCTCAAATTAAACGAAAATACAGTATATGAATTTTAAATACAAAACGGATACATACCTTTGTTATGACGATCCACCCTAATACACATTTTATACTAAAGGTAGGTCACCGACTTTGCTTTCTGCCTTTAGTGTTTACGCATAAAATTTTCCTTTTCGGAATTTAAACTTATCATTTCTAATTTCAAATATTTTGTGGATATGCTTATTTTTTACATAAAGTCTATAATCAAAATTTCCAAACTCCCGTTCTTTTCGCACTTCAATTAAGTTGAACCAATTTAAGAAACTTTCAAATATCCTATATGAAAAACACCTATTAAATTGTCTTTCACTAGTTGTATATGATTCTGTAAATACTGATATTAAATGAGGGTAAGCTGTTAAAATTTTGGTCGAATAAAAGTCCAACTCTCTTTCTTCATCACCATATTTAAGAAGTAAGTAAATTAAATACCCTAATGTTCTTTGGACTTCCCCCTGATCTTGATAGCCATCATGATATCCTAAATTAAATTTATAACCATATGCCTCAAAAACAAGTTGTAGTACTTCTTTCCGATACTCGTTACCCAAATGTTTAACCCCATTTTGCGTTAAGCTTAATTTATTGTTCCTCTTTTTTGCAAACCCAGCCAATTCGCTTATTAACTTAACATTTATAATGCTTTTAGAATCATCTTCTTTATAAAGCTTCTTCAAGCCACGCTCAATCATTTCTTCTTTTATAAATCCAAGTTCATAATATTCTTTAACAAGTTTTGTTGGTAAATTGCCTCGGGTCGTCAGTTTTATTTCTTTCAGTGTATTTATTGAATTTAGGTAGTACTCCACTAAATTCAGGAAAGGGATATCATTTAAAATATCAATTCCGATTTCTGCTTTATATTGAATTGGGCATTCCTCCTGAAAAGGCTTGTAAACAATGTTAAACATGTCTTCAGGAGATAAATTATCAAAATCTTCTATCGAAGTTTGATTGATTATATCTTGTTGCTTCTTGAGTTCTTCATTTAGACCCTTTAAAAAATCGTCATCCATCTTTCAATTTTTTTTTATTGATACATATTTATCTGGTAAATATAGTGAAACGATTTTAACCTATTAAAATTTCAATTACTTTAAAAATCAATAATTTATTTCCAAATACAGCCCAAAAGTGCAAACTGCATGCTCTCTTCGGAGCTACAAGCCCTGCAATCCATTGACTTACATATTATCAATTATTTTCAACCAAACTCACTCACCAATCTATCCAGCATATACAAACACTGATTGAGCTGATCCACTGCTACATACTCATTGGCTCGATGGGCTTGGGCGATATCACCGGGACCACAGATCACGGTCTGGAAGCCTGCCTCCGAAAACTGTCCTGCCTCTGCTGCATAAGATACTGTACCGAGTTTTTCATTGCCGCTAACAGACCTGATCAAAGGGATGATATCAGCATCGTCGTCCGTCCCCAAAGGTACCACCGGAGGATGGTCTTCGGTAGTAATAATCTGAGTGAACGGAAATCTGAATTTCAACTGTGATTCATATTCACGACAGTAAAGCTGAAAATCATTCAATATGTCATACACATCATCACTCGGTATGACACGTATGTCCCAATAAAATTCGCAAATATCAGCAATCACATTGGGTGCAATACCCCCATGTATCATGCCCACATGTATCGAGGAGTGCGGAGGATGAAATCTTTGGTCCAATCTGCCCAGCTCTACCATGCGTTCCATTTTTCGTTCCAACCAAGCTATCAGGTGAGCGGCGACATGGATGGCACTCACCTCCTGGCGGATACGACTGCTGTGTCCGGCAGAACCTTTGACCGTAGTCTTGAGCACACATATACCTTTATGACCGATGACTGGTTGCATCATAGAAGGTTCGCCTATGATGGCAAATTGAGGCGTTTCTGTATAGTCTCTTAGGATAGCGGCAGCCAATTCGGGACCTGCCAGACACCCTATCTCTTCATCATACGAAAAGGCAAAATAGATGGGTTTTTTTAGATGGGTTTCGATCATGGTGTCAGCCATGGCAAGGCAGCACGCAATAAAACCTTTCATATCGCACGATCCTCTACCATATATTTGATCATCCACTTCTTGAGCCACAAATGGATCGGTATGCCATTCTTGCCCTTTGACGGGGACCACATCAGTATGTCCCGAAAGTATGAGTCCACCATCTACAGCAGGGCCGATCCTACAGTGCAATGAAGTTTTGGGTTCCGTCTGATGAGGTACCAATTGGAAGGCTATGTTCCTTTTGGTCAGGTACTCTTTGATATAGTCAATGATACTTAGATTGGATTGCCCCCCCAATACATCAAAAGCCATCAAATCTGTCAGTATTTTTTTACAAAGTGGAAGTTGTGGATGATGACTCATTTATTTGGATTCATATTTTTTATAAATTGAAAATGCAATTAAACATTTTAATAGGTATCGTTTAATGCGAAAATGGGTTTTCTATTCATCCACTTCCCATCTGTAAAGTCCGGAAAAGGTTGTGGCTCACTACCTTGAGCGATGGATTGCTCCGAAAGGCAAGTGATGACAGCCCAACTTGCGTGATCATACACATCAAGTGGCATCGGTTCATTGCGCTTATATGCTTCTACAAATGCATTCATGACGAACCAATCCATACCACCATGCCCAGCCCCTGAAGCATCAGATTCATATTTTTTCCAAAGTGGATGATCATACATTTTCAAATAACTATCCGCAGGTTCCCATTTGTGGGCTGGGCTTTTACCCTCTATATGTATGGATTGGTTGACGTCCATCCAAAGACCTTTTGTACCTTGCACCCTAAATCCCAACGAATATGGCCTCGGCAAATTGGTATCGTGAGTCAGAGTGATGGTCTCCCCCATAGCTGTCATAATGTGTGTAGTCACTACATCACCTAATCGAAAATTGACCTTCGCATTGGGATGATCTTTGCCACCTTTGGGGTGATCTACTATATATTGATGAAGACCACGCGCCTTGGATGACATAGAAGTGAGGTATTCAAATCGGTTGCCTCTGTTGTTGTTGATATAGCTGGCTACTGGGCCAATGCCGTGCGTGGGATACAATTCGCCATTTCTATACACGGAGTGATTGGTGCGCCATTTTGCTTCACTATAGCCCTTGTCACCAAACTCTACTCCCCCACCATAATAATTGACCCCATCGTTAAATTTAACGGCTCTCAGATCATGCTGGTATCCCCCTTCCAGATGTACCAACTCCCCAAACATATCCTGACGTACCATCTGCAAAATCGCCATCACATCTCTGCGGTAGCACACATTTTCCATGATCATGAAGGGGGTCTTTGTCCGCTCATAGGTCCTCACCATCTGCCAGCATTCGTCTACACTCATGGCACCTGCTACTTCGCAAGCTACTGCTTTTCCAGCCTCCATAGCTGCGACAGACATCGGGGTGTGCCATTCCCATGGGGTACATACAAATACGGCATCTAAGTCTTTTTGCTCCATCATTTTTTTGTAAGCATCTGACCCATCGGTATATAATTGGGGGACTATTTGGCCAGCTTTTTCTACCATCTTTACCGCTTTTTTCATAGTGATAGGATCTGTATCACAAAGTGCAGTAATAATGATGTCCTTTCTCAACAAAGCTAACTCAAGGGTACCTAATCCTCGTGCCCCGACCCCTATGATGCCCAATCTTACTTTATCAGGATATAAAATATTTTTTCCGATAGAAAAACCCTCGGTAGCCAGACCGATCGCTGCCACAGTCGTAGAATTATGAATAAATTGTCTTCTTTTCATGATGGCATTTGGTTAATTTATATTTTGGTGAAAAATCAAACTTGCAATAATTGTGACAACGGCAAATATAAACTAAATATCTATATTGAGTTTTATCACATGATACCAAAAAATGAAATAAAATAATAACAATCTAAACATCCCTTCTCCATGGTCTCGAAATGGTAGTCCACGGTGGCAAAAAACAAAAATAAGAATAAGGAAAAAAAATGGACATCATCATATCACCATGGAAATGAGATCCAATATATTCTTTCTAATTTTTTTCTTCATTACTGGATTCAAGTATCAAATGCAAATAAAGAAATGCCACCAGGCTTAATAGAATTATTGATTCATAATGGTTTGAATATCATATACTTAATATTCGATTCTCTATGTGCTCTTTTGTCTGTTTTGTGCCTTTGCGGCAAAAATAAAATTTTATCTATAAACGCATTATTAAAAATATTCCATTCTACCAACCTATTGCTCTGTCCAGATAATAAGTTAATCTCGATAGCTATCGGGAAATGGGAGTTATTTTTTTGAAGATCAAGGCAAAAAACCTGCCTCGCCTACCAACGGTCAGGCAGGCGCAGCCATAGCCGTAGCTACGGCGAGTATTTTTAACGCAGATATTCGGAAAAAGAACCAC
>JBATLS010000208.1:0-3639 GCA_049289435.1 Saprospiraceae bacterium
TTGATTTGTTTATCTTTGAAGAAGGTACCTCGATCATCATACTTTTCTGGGTACTTGCTTAAGATTACCTGGATATATGCATTATACATATTGAGCCAGAATGCATATTTTTGTTCATCGGTGGCGATTTGATTATTGATCTGTTCTATGTTGCATATTTCAAAGATATGGAGATAGTTGTCTATGTTTTGTTTGTTTTGGATATCTGTTAGGAACTCTTCTGCAGTTTTGATATAATTGATAGGCACACCCTGACTCATTATGCTATTGTGCAGAATCGCAATAAGTATGAATGTCCAAATTCTTTTCATAATATCAAGATGTTTTGTCCAAAATAAACATAATTATCTGACAATAGTTAGAAAAACAACAAATAAGGTATATTTTGCCACAAATAATTGGTATTGCAAACGATATCTGTAGTCATTCCGACATTTAATGAAGCTGAAAATCTATTGAAAATTTATCAATATTTTGACCAATATGACATACATCCTGACGAAGTCATCATCGCTGATTACTATCAAAAGCATGATAATCCATATTACCAAAGTCAATTCAAATCATGGAAATATGTACCATGTCATCGGGCAGGCAGAGCTTATCAGATGAATCAAGGGGCAGCGCATGCGCAAAGTGATATCATCATGTTTCTTCATGCAGATGTATTGCCGCCCGTCAAGTACAAGGAAAATATTTTACAAAGTATCAATGAAGGAAATCACTTTGGATTTTTTGCTTACCGTTTTAATCCTACGTCTTTCCTGCTAAATATCAACGCTCGATTCACTGCTCAAAAAGGAATTTTTAGTGGTGGCGGAGATCAAATACATTTCATGACCAGGCAACTGTACCTGCAAATGGGTGGATATGACGAAAAATGTACCGTCATGGAGGATTTTGAATTTTTCCAAAGGATTAAGAAACTCCATCAACCATTTACAATCATTCAGGATCGGGCCACGGTATCTTCCAGAAAATACAAAGATAATTCATGGCTTAGAGTCAACATTGCAAATCTTTTGGCCTTTACTTTGTTCACAATGAATACTGCTCCTGATACCATAAAAAAAATGTATTACAAGATCCTAAAAAAGTAGTCCATCACTCTTTATTGGACAAAACTATATATTCCCAAGGGGCTAACTGCATACTTTCGGTGGCTCTAAGGTCCTTTTTACCCATAGCAAATATGTCAGTATAGGTGCCCGCCAAGCCATCAATTTTTAATTCTGCTTTTTGTTTTGTAGAAGCAAGATTGATGACCACGATCACTCTATCACCATCCTTCTCTCTCGAAAACGCATAGATATGGTCATCATTGCCAGATGGTATTTTTACCAATGGCCCACCATGGACACCATTCCAAATCGCTTTGTTACTGTGTTTAAGAGCGTATAATTTTTTATAAAATGGGGCATACGCATACGATCCCCATGGG
Source organism: Saprospiraceae bacterium (assembly GCA_049289435.1). Lineage (GTDB taxonomy): Bacteria > Bacteroidota > Bacteroidia > Chitinophagales > Saprospiraceae > OLB9. Next base: position 1,442 of record JBATLS010000208.1, read on the forward strand.
ATGCTGTCTTTTTTGAAAAATTCCAACCGTTTGTCCATTGCAGACTCTTGACCTGTATAGATCAGCGGTATGCCATTGAATGTAGCTGTAAGCACTGCAAACGCCTTATGTCCATCTCCCATACGAGAAAATTCAGTCCCAGCCCAAGAGTTTTCATCATGATTGGACGTGAATTGCATTTGGTAACCATTGGAGTATTGAGTTGATTTTTTAGCGAGTAGGGTATCGATGTCAGACGCTTTTTTTAGTATAATCGGTGCATCTTTGCCATCTTTTACATTGCCCTGAACCAATTGTTGACCAGCATCTTTATTGGCACCTTGTGTCTTGGCGATATCATTCAATAGGTGGTGCATTTCCCATCCATAGTCAGCTACAAATGCGCCATTGTTGACTATCTCAGGTACTTCGCCTTCTGATAACATAAATATAGGCTTGATACTATACAATGAGTCGGTACATTGAACCCAGAAATCAACTGGCACTCCGTGAGCAACATCCATGCGATATCCATCTATGCCAGTCTCATTGATCCAGTATTTTAGCACATCAATCATGCCGATTCGCATATCTTGGTTGTCATAATTTAGGTCGGCGACATCTGTCCATCCCCAGGAGACACCTGTATTGTAGTCTATAGGATCTATGATATTGCCATCTTTATCTTTGGTGTACCAGTCAGGATGTTCGGTGATCCATGGATTGTCCCATCCGGTATGATTGGGCACCCAATCGATGATGATGTACATCCCGGCATCATGGATCGCTTGTACCATATGTTTAAATTCGTCCATCGTACCGAACTCAGGGTTGGTGGTATAGTAATCCCCAATGGAATAAGGACTGCCCAATTCGCCTTTTCTATTTTTGATACTGACTGGATTGATCGGCATAAACCAAAGGATATCTATGCCCATATCTTTAAGACGGGGTAGGTGCTCTTCAAATGATTTAAATGTATTTTCTTTGGTAAAATGGCGGAGATTGACCTCATAAATAACCGCATTTTTGTGCCATTCGGGGACATTTGGTTTTACTAGGCTTTGAGTTGAATGTATCGAATCTTTATCAGATTTGCAGGTTGCAAATAGTATAACAGCGGCGAGAGAGATAGTAATAACAAAACTCCAAAATTTTACTGATATCATGACAAAAATATTTAAAATTTATAAAAAAGACGTCTATACATGTTATTACCAACCCAATATGATGGCAAATATCAAGGGAGCCACGATGGTGGCATCACTCTCTATGATGTATTTGGGCGTATGTATGTCCAGTTTGCCCCAAGTGATCTTTTCATTGGGTACGGCACCCGAGTACGAACCATAACTGGTCGTACTATCACTGATCTGACAGAAATATGACCAGAATGGGATGTCGTGCATCTCCATATCCTGATAGAGCATGGGTACCACACAAATAGGGAAGTCTCCTGCTATACCTCCGCCGATCTGGAAGAAACCGACTCCTTTTCCTGTGCTATTTTTGGGATACCAATCCGCCAACCACATCATATATTCTATCCCGCTTTTGGTCGTGGACGCTTTGAGTTGACCTTTGATACAATACGAAGCAAATATATTGCCCATGGTGCTGTCTTCCCATCCCGGGACGATGATGGGTATATTCTTTTGAGCCGCTGCCAGCATCCAACTGTCTTTGGGGTCGATCTCATAATATTGCTCCAGATCACCACTTAGCAACATCTGATACATAAACTCATGCGGAAAGTATCTCTCATCTTTCTGTTCGGCATCGCTCCAGACTTGGATCAAGTGTTTTTGCAATCTTCTGAATGCTTCTTCCTCAGGGATGCATGTATCAGTGACCCTATTGTAGTGATTTTCCAACAGATCCCACTCATCCTGTGGACTCAGATCTCTATAATTGGGCACTCGCTTGTAATGAGAGTGGGCCACCAGATTCATAATATCTTCTTCGAGATTGGCACCTGTGCAGGATATGATCTGCACTTTATTTTGTCTGATCATCTCTGCAAGGGACTTACCTAACTCAGCAGTACTCATAGCACCAGCCAGTGTAACCATCATTTTACCGCCTTCTAGCAGGTGAGTTTTATAACCTTCTGCCGCATCTATGAGGGCAGCAGCATTGAAATGTTTGTAGTGGTGCTTTAAAAATTCGGTGATTTGCATTTTTATAAAATATTTTTTAAATCGTTGACAGGATAAAAG
>JBATLS010000209.1:0-20854 GCA_049289435.1 Saprospiraceae bacterium
TGAAGATATCACCAGAAGTAACAAGAGGTGTATTATAGTTTTAAACTGCATCATTTAATTAAAAGATTTTTGTGATACTACAAAACCATTGGGCCGTATGATGGTAACAATCCTGCTGCCATCTCCCTGGTCATCTATTTCAAAATTTATTCTTTCACCTGGTTTTATATCGGGCAGATCATAAACTTTGGTTGTTTTATAATCATCCATTTTATCAGAAATAAATAATTTATATCCTTTCACTGTATGTTGTGGCAAACCTATACTACCAAATATCAGAATATTCAGTTTCCCTTTTTTCCAGTTTCTCACCTGTTGTACCTCCACCGGTGATGATTGTTCTCTCAGCACTTTCATGGATGGCTTCGGATTGCCATACATATCGTAAACTCCGTGGATCCTTCTTCTGAATTTATTCTCTTCGCTGGTACCAGGATAATGGGTGCGGTAATCGGTTAGATCAAAATATATGGCACCTTCTACATAATCTTTGGATTCGTAGATGCCCATGTGATAAATTAGATCTTCCACCCTTCTTTCATCCCCGCCTTTAAAATTGGGTTCACACAAACCAAATTCAGAAATAAAAAATGGTTTGTCCGGGTAAGAAAGATGTACACTATCCAGATACATCCCAATTTTACCAGCAGGTATGTCCCACCAACTTGCTCCATATTCATTCATCATGAGATAGTCACCATCGGCAGCAGCATCAGGTACAAATTTCGGATTGTTATAAAATCCTTGGGTAAGCGTGTTGCTTACGTATGCGGTATGCCGATAAGGGTCGAGTTCCCTTGCTTGCTTCAATAAGTCCGCTATCATTTGTTTCATATCCCCATCTCTTGCCCTTAACTCATTGCCTACACCCCAGGAAAATATACAAGGATGATTGTACATTGTAAAAATCATTTGTTTTATTTGTTGCATGGCAATACTGCGAATGGTATCATTGGCTGGCGTCTCAGGTCCCCAAAGCGGCACTTCCTGCTGCACCAATATGCCATTTCGGTCGCAAAAATCGTAAAACACATCACTCTGCTGAAAATGCTGGCGACTGAAAATGCAGTTCACATCTTTCATCAGTTTACCCATGGCAATGATGATGGAATCCGGCTCTGCAAAACCATAATCGGGATTGCTACCTGCTGTCCATTCCACGCCCATCAGCTTTACTCTTTCACCATTCAAAAAGGTTTGCCCGCCTGCAAATTTCATTTCCCTGAAACCAATGTTGGTAGAAATTTTATCGGTTGCGTCCTTTCCGTTCAAAATGGTTACTTCCACTTTGTATAAATTGGGAAAATCAAAATGCCAGGGATTTACCTTTGGCAATTTCAGATCCACCACCGCTTCGCCTTTTATCCAGGTTGGTTTTATGGTGGATTGCAATATGATATTATTTGTGATTTGATTTTCTTCATAAATATTAATAGCCAACTCAACATTTTTATTCACTGCTTCATCAAATCCCAGCTTTAGATTTAATGTGCCTGAGCCTGCAGCTACATTTAGTATAGGTGTAGCATGCAAATAAGAAGCAGACGGCCTATCACTCACTATCAAAGCAACAGGGCGGATAATGCCACCATCATTTGGCCAGTCAAAGGAACTACCAAATGGCACTTTATTTCTTCCATAGTCGTTATTGCAAGCAACAGTGATCATATTTTCTTTTCCATAATTGACTTTGCCATTCAGGTTAATGAAAAATTTATTGAACCCATTGCCAATATTTTCAGCAACCTTCTTTCCATTAATATAAATGAATGATGTATGGTTGATGGCACCAAACTGCAATACTACATTTTTGCTCTTCCAATCAGTAGGAATGTTTATTTTTTTCTGGTACCAGCCCCAGCCATAGTGGTTTTGATTTGCCTCTTCCACATTCCAGGTATGCGGCAATTTTACCCCCCTTGCATTAGGCAAATTGCCTTCATTCCATTTTTCAGTTAACCCTACTGCATTTTTATCAATAGAAAATTGCCATTCACTATTAACGGGAATGGTGTCCCTTTGAGCAAATGCAAGAGTACTTATCAATAATGCAACCGTAAAAAAGTAATATCTATTTTTAATTTTCATTGTATTATTAATTATCATTCGAACCTCATCCAATAACTATAGCTGTAATCCTTAAAAGGGATTCTGTATTTTTCCAATGGCCAGGCACCCCAACTATCCATGCCCTGCAGGCCAGTTTGCTGTAGGTCCATGTGCAGATAAATTTCATTTCGCTTTGTCAATTCTCCACTATGGTATTGTTTTTTATTCATCTCTGGATCTATATCATCCAGGCTGTACGGTAGGGCTGAAAAACTTAACAGGCTGTCTGCAAATGAAAAGGTTATTTTCTTTCCGTTTGCATTGCTGAAACTTACCCAACGCACTTCCGTTTTATTGCCACTTTCTTGCGGACGTGCATATGGAAAATATTGTTCATCAACGGTTTGTTTGTATTGCCCGATGAATGTATTTGTTTTCCTGTCCCAATAATTTTCACCGGGTCCACGGCCATACCAGTTGATATTGCTGAAACTTTTGTTCATCACCAAATCAGTACCGGCTCTAAGCAACAATGGGTGTGTACCTTTGATGGCTTTAAAATTATTTTCTACTTTAATACAGCCATCACTATGCACTGTAAATAATTGCTGATGTGTTGCATCACCATCAATCAATTGCTTGGTAAAACTGACTTGATATTCCTGATCATTTATTTTTGTAACAACAGCTTCCAATTCGTTTCCACTTTCGTAAACATTGCGCCACATTCTTAAGCTCTTGTTGAATCCTGCACCAATATCGTTATCGGTTGGTGACCGCCAGAAGGACGGCATCGGACCTTGCTCAATCATTTTTTCATCCTTGTAAGTATAGTCTGATAAAGTTCCTTTTTGCAAATCAAATACTGCTGTAAAATTTGTTCCTTTGATAAAACATTGTTCTACCGTTTGTTTTACCTTCAAAGCGGTTTTTTTAGTTGGGATAAAATGGGATGCAGGTAAGTTTTGCAATGAAAACTGTTCACTGGCAATTTCATATCCTTTTGGCAAAAATGATTCTTCCTTTTTTAAGGTATGATAGATATTCAGTTGATATTCCTTTTTGGCATCCATCTTTGTTTTCATGCCAACTGTAAAAGTATTTTCCTGTTGTGGTGTTAGAGAAATATTATTGATGCTACCGGTTTCTTTTGTAAGTCCGTTCTCCAGCAATACCCAGCTCGCCAAAACATTATCTAAATTTTTAAAAAAGTACCCATTCTTAATATTGATACGACTATTTCCATTCCATGTTGTTTTTATATGCTGATAAACTTTTTTTACTTCCATCGCCATAGGCGTAAGTTCCCGGTAGCCCGTGACCACACCTTTCACACAAAAATCATTATCACTGATGTTCTCATCCACTGGGCCTTCCAATGGAAAATCGCCGCCATAAGCTATGATACGTCGACCATTTTTTACTGTATCAATACCCTGATCAATCCACTCCCAAATAAAGCCGCCTTGTAGCTTGGGGTTGTTTTCTATGACATCCCAATAATCCTGAAAATTGCCAAGGCTGTTGCCCATGATATGTGCGTATTCACTTTGAATTTGGGGAAGACGGGCATCAGATTTTGAATAAGAAAGCATAGAAGCCGGACTCATGTATTGCGGACAAAATATCTGGGAAAAATGAGTATTGTTTGGTTTGCCATAATCAATATCTCTTTCATATTGAATGGGCAAATCTGTTTGTTGCCGCAACCAATCGTAAGCTGCATAGAAGTTGGCACCATCGCCCGCTTCATTTCCCAGCGACCAGGTGACTACAGATGCATGGTTTTTATCTCTCTCATACATGCGTTGTATGCGTTGCATGTGAGCTTCTTTCCACTGAGGTTTATTGCCAAGAGTTATTGTTAAATCATAACCCAGGCCATGACTTTCTATATTAGCTTCATCCACCACATATAATCCATATTGATCGCATAGCTCCATCCAGTAGGGATCTGATGGATAATGAGAATTACGAACTGCATTTATGTTCAGCTTCATCATCATCTCCATATCCTTTCGCATATCATCTTTGCTAAGGGTATGTCCATTTCTTGGGTGCACTTCGTGACGGTTCACCCCTTTTAAGAAAACCCGTTTGCCATTCACTAAAAAATCTGTTCCCTTTATTTCTATTTTTTTAAACCCCACTTTTTGTGGTACTACTTCCAACATTTCGCCTTTGGCATTTTTTAAAGTCAGATAAAGGCTGTATAAATAAGGGGTTTCAGCGGACCATGTTTTTACATTTGGTATGGTTGTATTAAATGGTACATTGACTTTATAATTTCCCAATACCGTTTTGTAATCATTGGTTTTATCCTGGTAAACAATATGACCGGCTGCATCCTGCAATTGTACTTCTACTGTTACACTGTCCTTTTTACTCAGGAACCCTTTTTCCCACTTGATGTTACTAATTTCTGTATTGATGTCCAATAAACCATTGCTGTAACTATCGTCCAATGTGCTGGTAATTTTTGTATCACGGATATTCAGGTTATTGGTACTGAAAAGAAACACATCTCTTTCAATTCCTGAAAAACGAAACATATCCTGACATTCCAGGTAACTGGCATCGCTCCATCGAAATACCTGAAAAGCGATTAAATTCTCCCCTTCATGCACAAAATCGGTGATGTCGAATTCTGCTGCCAGTTTGCTATCTTCACTATAACCAACTTTTTTACCGTTTACCCACACAAACAAACAACTCTTGGCATTGCCCACATGAATAAAAACTTTTTTGCTAATGAAAGCTTCAGGGAGGTCAAATTTTTTTCGGTAGGATCCTACCGGATTATTATTTGTCGGAATATCAAAAGGTGGGTTCATTTTGCCATATCGCAGGTTATGTCCGGCGAAATCGTAAGGCTGGTTTACATAAATGGGCAGACTGTAACCATTCACTTCCCAACTGGCTGGGATGCGGAAATTGTCCCATTGAGTATCGTCAAAAGTTAATGAATAAAAATTTTGCGGACGTAGATGAGGGTCTTTCACCCAGTTAAATTTCCAACTGCCATTCAAAGAAAAAAATCTAGAAGACTTTTCCCTGTCATTTTGTTTAGCCAGTTCCATATTTTCAAAAGCGAAGGCACTGTTTCGCATAGGCATGCGGTTTTCTGAGACTACTTCAGGCATTTGCAACTCTAAGGGCAACTGTGAAAAGCCGTTTTGAGCTAGAATCAATAAAAATATTGAAACAAATAATATTTTATGCTTCATATAGTTTATTACTTTTATACACTTTTGCAATATTGCCAAAGTGGCTTAAATTTAAGAGGGAAAAGCGTTCAGAGTAAAATTGAGTACCTTTTATAAATTTCATTGATTAAGTTTTGACTTTGACTTTTTGTTGGGTTAAAAATGAAGCTTGTGGCACTAGTTCAGTTTTATTATATCTCTGCACCAAGAACAAACCTGCAATGACCAGGATGACACCCCAAAGTGTAAACAAACTGAGGGGTTCATTTAAAGTAATATTTGAAATAAGAAAACCAAAAATCGGACATAGGAACAGCCAATAAGCAGCAGTTAATGGTGTTTTATTTAATAGTTGTAACCAACAAAGTACCGCAATGATAGATACCGGACCCGCTAACCATAAGGTACCTCCCCAAAAATGCATATCGAATGTATTTTGTTGTTCTTTATAAGTCATCAGCAGTAAAGGCAATAAGAATACTCCTCCTAAAAATGTTTGCCAACCATTTATGGTTAGCACATGCAAATTGCTCCAGGTCTTTCTTGTAAAATAAATCGTACCCAGCGAATAAGCTAACATAGCAACAACCATCAATAAAAGCCCGCCGGTAGTTGCATAACTATTTTGCAATAGAGGTAAGGCAGCCAGGATTACTCCGGCAATGCAAAGCGATAAACTTATGATGTTTATTAAGGTGATGCGGTGACCAAATAAACCTGCACCAATAAAACTGATCATGACCGGATTGACTGCTATAAATAAACTACCCAGCCCCGCCGAAATATATTGCATTGCAATGATATAGAGCCCGAGGTAGACACTGATATTTAATACCCCAAATATCATCAGTTGCCTCCATTCACTTTTTTCCGGCATACGGTTGCGCCTGATAACATGCGAAATGAATAACATAATCAACCCTGCAATAAAGAACCTGCTGATAGAAATGACAAATGGCTGTGCCACCTGCAAACCAATTTTGGTAGCTGTAGATGCAGATGCCCATAAAACTGAAAAGGTTAATCCAAGCAATATTATTTTCCAATTCATTTTCACCTTACGCTATTAATGTTTTGGGGTTATTAAAATTGTCATCAAACTCAATGAAAGTAGCCGGGTAGTCTTTTTCAATTTTACCCAAAACATGATCAATTTTGATGGCCTTGGCGACGTTTATGGTTGCCATTGCAATAGCTTCTTCTAAAGGCAGGCCAACATACTTCATTGCATTCTGAACAGCTTCCACCATTGAAATGGCCGCACCTGCAAGACTGCCTTCTTTATTGCGGTAAAAGCCATCTGTCAGTGTTGCATTCAAAAACTCACATTCAAATTCTTTTACTTTTCTGCCCAAAAAAGCTGCATCGCTGATGAAAAAAAGTTTATCCTTCTTAATTTTATAAGCTATGCGGGCAGCGGCATAATCACAATGTGCGCCGTCTAAAATAATGGGTGCGTACACTCTATCATTATCAAAAACTGCTCCCACAGTACCTGGTTCCCGATGACCCATCTGCGTCATGGCATTATATAAATGGGTTACCAGGTGGATGCCTTTATCAAAATAATATTGTGCCTGCTGATAACTCATAGTAGAATGCCCGGCAGACAGCACAATACCTGCATCCAGTAACATGACAATTTGTTCGTCAGAAAATTGTTCAGGTGCAATGGTCATGACTTTTATTACACCTGCTCCATATCGGATGATTTCCTCCAATTCTTCATTACTAGGTTTTCTTATGGTGTCTTTGTTGTGCGCGCCTCTTTTTTCCAGATTTAAAAACGGGCCTTCCAAATGCATACCTAAAACTCCTTTGTTATGTTTTTGCATGAAGCTTTGTACGACTTCAATAGCTTCCAGTATTTTTTCTTTAGGTGAAGAAATCAAACAAGGAAGTGTATGTGTAGTGCCATAACACAAACTGGCATCACATATATCATGTAGCGTTGCTTCTGTGGGAGATTGGGTGAAATAAAACTTTTCGCCGCCATTTATTTGAATATCAATAAAGCCAGGAGCAATATTATTTCCTTTTAAATCAATGATAATGGTATCTGAAGGAATATCTTTCTGAACAGCTGTTATAATGCCATCCTGCGTAACTATAACGAGACCTTCTACAAAATCCCCTTCTATAAATACTCTGCTATTTACTATCGCTTTTTTCATTTCACCACAGGTATTTTAAATGTTGATGCTGGCAATTTTTCTGAATTAACTAAGTTGGCGTCGGTAAAAGGCTTCCAGCCATAATATATAAAAGAAGGTTTTTGTTTTATCGCTATGACGACTTTATTGTTTTGAATAGTCGCAATACAATCATTTATTCCATCCAGTGAAAATCCTCTTAAAACATTTCCATCTGCTATATGCAAATTATTTCCAGTGTATTCAAATGTGATCATAATTTTTCCATTTTTATACTTTGCTGCCAAAGGCAGAGGCCCGGAAGGTAAAACATCAGCATGGTAGGTATTTTTTAATGCCCATCTTGCCATTCTTTGGCCCACATCTTTTTTATTAGTAGGATGTACATCATTTTTAAAACCAATATCGCTGCATACAACCATTCCGCTATTTGGAATCAGACTTAGCATTTTTCTTTGTTCATCCCTGAACTGAGGCCATAATTGTCCTTTGTACTTCATTGTATCAATGGAAGAGAGTTGTACAAAATAAAACGGCAAATCCGGTTGTCTCCATTTTTTCCGGTAATCAGAAACCATTAGTGCAGATAATTCAGCATATTCTTTTACCCTATCTATTTCCTGAGCGTTGCTTTCGCCCTGATAGCAGAGTATTCCTTTAATTGGCAAATTCAGTATTGGTGCAATGCCTGCCTCGAATGCAAAACCTGGTTTAAAGGCATGATTGTTACCATATTCGTCATTTGGAACATTTGTTAAACTTCCTACATTTTGATGACCTCTTTCTCTTATCCAAACAGGCAGTGCGTCATTGGTCAGCCAATCTCCATTTATTTTATCAAAAAACTGTTTACTGTTCTTAATTGCTTCTTTGCTGATGAAAGATTCGAGTGGGGCGCCACCTATGGAAATATTTATCAACCCAATCGGAATATTCTGGGAAAATGAAACTTCTTTGCCAAAATAATAACCCACGGCGCTCATAGTTTTAAAAGAGCTGCTATCACAGTTTTGCCATTGGCCTTTGTAAAAGTTAACCGTAGTCAGATTTTGTATGATGGAATCAGTAAAAGGAACACTATAAGTATTTTTGCCGGCATAGGTGGGATTGTACAAACGGAGCAATGGTTGTTGACTATTAGCCACTTCTTCTTTATAATGAACTTCCTTATACATCGGCCATTCCATATTGCTTTGGCCAATGCACAACCACAAATCCCCAATTAAAATGTTGTTTAAAGAAATTTTTTCATCCCCACTGCTTATTATTATAGATTGTGGTAATAAGTTGGCATTTTGTTTCTTAAATATAGCCATCCAGGTAGAATCATCCTTTGCGACAATATGTATATTTTCAGCTGAAAAAATCACAGTAACTATGCTACCTGGAACTGCCTTACCCCATATATGAACTGGCTGCTCTCTTTGTAATATCATGTTGTCGGAAAATATTTTTGATACCTGTATCTGGGCATGTACAAATAATGGAATCAATCCAAATAATATGACAAATAATTTCATTCTTGTTATTTGAGATACTCTTCTAATAGTTGCATACAATACCATTCCTGACGAGGTAAATGAAAAGGCCCCTTGTATAAATTTCCTTTGGCTGGTTGTGCCAATGTGCCATCCCTGTGCAAGTAGCCAAACCATTCTCCATTCTCTTTATCATAAAAATGCTGGTATGAATAATCATGTACCATCTTATGCCACTCTGCATATTTGTTTTTGCCGGTCATTGTGTAAGCAAGTAAAGTTGCAATGATCACTTCATTGTGTGGCCACCACATTTTCATATCCTGCCAGTATTCCTGTACTGGTTTGTGATATACATCTCTGAAATACAAAATACCGCCATATTGCTTGTCCCATCCGCGTGCCCACATGTAATCCAACATCCGACATCCTAGATCGATCAAATGTTTATCATGGTTACGATATTTGGCTTCGTGCAGTATAAACCAGGCCCCCTCTATGGCATGTCCGGGATTGAGAGTCCGTCCGTCTATGTGGTCAATGATGCTTCCATCCGGCGCCACCTGCTCCATGACACACTCAATATCGTCTTTGACAAAATCCGTTTCAATATCATTAATCCATTTGTCAATCCATTCATCACAGCGTGGGTCACCGATTGTTTCTCTTAGCTGCTGTGCTGTATTCATCATGATCATCGGTACACCAATCCCTTTGGATCGCCTGGTATTGGTGAATTTGGGTTGCAGTAGACCCGTTTTTGTTGCATAGTCAATACATCTCCCAAAAACCCTTCTTGCATGCTCAGCAGCTGCTTCATCACCGCTTGCTTTTGCATAGGCAGCCGCTGCAATCACATAAAATGTTTCGGAAAAAAAATATCTTCTTTTGCGTATTGGCCTTCCATCTCTGGTGACGTGAAAAAACATCTGTCCGTCGGTATCAAAACAATGCTTATTTAAAAAATCATATCCGAGTTTTGCACCATCTAACCATTCCTGTTTTTTTTCTACCGTATTATATAAGGTAGCAAGCAACCAGGTAGCTCTACCTTGAATCCAAACGGCCTTATCATCATCTATCAAACTTCCATCAGCATCCCTCATCAATAAAAAACCACCATGTTCCTCATCAAATGAACGGGGAAACCAAAAGGGGATCGTATCATTTAATAATTGATTAGAATAAAATTCTTTGTAATCTTTAATTTCAAATTTGGAATATGACATAAAACTGATCGATTTTTTTAACTAATATCACCAACAAGGCCAAAAATATAAAATTCTCCGACGTCTCATTTATTAAAATAATTCGGGTACTCCCAGTTAAAATCCGGATTCTTCATATAATCATTCTTCGGATATTTTTGATTGATTGCTTTTACTTCTTCACTATAAAGACGCATTTTTCTTTTATCAAGAAACGGGTCGTCGGATTCTTTTCGCCAGGCAAAAAGGGCTTTTTTCAAACGACTGCAATCTTTCTTATATTTGGAATCTTCAGCGAGATTGTTTAGTTCCAACGGGTCTTCCATCAAATCGTAAAACTCATATAAAGGTGGCTGTTTCCATGTGGCATAGGCTTTCCTAAAGGCATTGCTACTAGCATCTATTTCATCTTGGGTAGCACCACCTGCAAAATGACCCTGATGTTTTTCATAAGCCTCGTAAATGGGGTTCTCTATTCCAGCCAGTAAATTAATGATGAGTTTATACCGCTCATCCCGCACACTTCTCTTTGGAAAATACCAAAATGGAGTGGTGCCTTCCGCCGCTGCAAAAACGTACTTCCTTGTCCATTCTTTTTTAGTTTCTGTGATATAGGGTAATAATGAGATGCCGGGAATCTTTTTATTAGCTTTTATTTTTGCCGCATCAAGGATGGTTGGGAAGATGTCAATAGATGAAATAAGCGGGGTATAGCGTTGCGCAGGTTCAATATGTCCTTTCCACGAAATAATCATTGGCACCCGAAGACCCGCCTCATAATTAGTACACTTCCCTCTTGAAAATTGAGCACCATGATCGCCCAGGTAAATAATTAGGGTATTCGCGAGTTTTCCACTTGCCAAAAGACTGTCCATCAGCATTCCAACAGATTCATCTAATCGCATCATACCATTATAATAGTTCGCTGTGAATTCCCTAAGTCGTTTGCTATTAGCCCCTACATAAGGTAGTGTATGATCGACATCTTCGCGTTCTAATGGATGGGCCGGCATTCCATCAACTTGCTTTTGTAATGGAAAGTGGGCATCCGGAAAATTTACCATCAGAAAAAATGGATCATTAGTAGCATTGAAAAATTTAGCCGCTTCTATGGCATATTGTGGTAATCCTTTCTTTGCAAAATTATCATCTTTGATGGGTCTGAAATCAAAAGGCATTGATGACTCGGGATTAACATGGATTTTGCCAAGACACCCTGTCCTGTATCCACCATTCTTCAACACTACTGGTAATGTGTTCACAATGTGATCATACATCCGGTAGCCGTGTGTAGCTAATCCTATCTGCCCATTTTGAAAAGGATATAAACCGGTAAAAATAGTACTCCGAGATGGGCTGCACACAGAGTAAGTTACAAATGCATTTTCAAGCAACATCCCATTTTCTGCCAGCTTGTCGATGTTTGGACTTTTTACTTCTTTCACTCCGTAACAGCCAAGGTCAGAACCATTATCTTCTGACACGATCAACAGTATGTTCGGCCTTTCCTGAAAAACATGTTTTTCCTTTTGATTTTGAAATCCAAAAAAAACAAAGGTCAAAAGAATGACTACACAAAGAGAAAATTTGACGTCATCATTTATAATCCTCATTCCAACAAATGAATAGTTACTTTTAAAAAATCGGCAATTTATGCAATACATTTTTTTGTGATTAGATATTTAGGTTTAAAATAAAACAATCTTAATCATCTACAAAATCACTATGTTTTGGGCGAAGGAATAAAAGTTGAATGATCAATGCTATGGCAACTATTCCAGAAAGCATCGCAAAATCCTTTCCAAGGTTTCCGGCATCAGTCGATTTGCCCAATATATCGGTAATGAAGGCACCCGCAAATACGCCCACCATATTCATTAACCCATAAGCCGTTGCCCGATGTTTAGAAGAAACAAATTGGCACAGGATGGGCATATTGTTAGCATCAAACATACCATACCCAAAACCGAAACAAAATGCAGAACCTATGACTGCCAGCATAGAATGACCAAAACCAACAAAAAGCAATGCTGGTATGGTAAGCGCCAATCCAATAGCACTGGTATATATTCTGCCACGTAGATTTTTCTGCACCCATCGATCGGACAAAATACCACCGAAAATAACTCCAAGGAATGAAGAAGCCGCAATCGTAATGGTGGACATCGGACCTGCCAGACTCATATCTATACTCAGGTTTTCTGCAAACAATGTTGGCAACCAGTTTTTAACACCCCATCCCGGTAAACTTGGAACAGCAAAATAGAAGAGTATGATCCAGAAGGAGACGTTGGTAAATAATAGTCCCAATCCTTTGAGCAAAGGAACTTTGGTTTTTATGGGACCGCTTACTACAGAATCAGCTTCTTTACCTTGTGATCCTATTTTATCACTTAAAAATAAAATCAGTACAAAAGAATATACAATACCGACAATTCCAAAAGAGAAAAAAGCCTCTTGCCATGAAAACTTATCTGCTATAGTAGCCCCAAAACCTCCGAGGGCCTGCCCCATATAGAGTCCTGTCATGTGAATGCCTATAGCCAGTGACCTTGTTTTGGCAGAGTGATAGTCGGCAATGAGTGACAAACCAGCTGGTATATACAACGCTTCGCTCACTCCCATAATAGCCCTTAGCCAATACAATTGAGCGAAAGTTTCAGCATATCCCATAGCACAAGTCACTCCGCTCCACACAAATAAACTTCCTACAATGAGCCATTTCCTGTTGACCCTATCGGCAATAATGCCCGCAACCGGACTCATAAAACCATAGATCCATAAAAAGATTGCCATTAAATACCCAAAATTGGCAGCGGTCTGCAATTCATGAATATCTATCTGCATAGAGGGTTTCATGGTACTGAGCATTTGTCTGTCCATATAATTCAACAGTGCCACTACCCATAGCAGACCAACTACTACCCAAGGATAATAGGCCTTATTTCTAATATTAAACATTGCTTCTTATTAACTTCATAGACTCAGATATTTTTTATTATCCCAATTAAAAATCCAAATAGCTACTTACTCATTTTGATACTCATCAATGCAGGTGTCCGAATGCCTGGTTTTATTTCGCCATTAGGTATGACAATTTCTTTTTCCCAATAAAATGCCAATGTCGTCACTTGGGCGTAGGCAGGTATTTCTCCCACTTTGTTACAGATGCCCGATACAGTATTATACACAAATATATCTCTGCAAAACCCAGGGTGACTGGTCAATAATTTTACTTTATCTTGCAGCAATACCTCCTTATTTGGATAATCTGGAGAAGCCAGTTTATTATTAAAGTCTTCTATTTTATGATAGATGTCCCCTTGGTCACCACCAAATATGACTATCTCATCACAACCAAAAGGAACGCCTGTTCCAGCAGCTAATTTGATTTTCTGCCCATCAGATGTTATCATGTCTGTCATCTTCCATGACTTTTTTGATGGGCTATAGATGAATATCTTGTCAGAAAAAGTAGTAAAATCTTGCCCGGGACAACGATGTCTGCCGCCAATCACATAAATACAATCTTCTACTCCGTCATTTTGCACTACTACTACTGCGTGTGATAATGCTACAGGCATGGTATCCAGTTCAACCCACTCCATCTCTTTTTTAGATACATCCAGTGAAAAAAGTATATTTAATGGTCGATCGTCTGAGATACCACCTGCCACAAAAATCTTTTTTTTGATAACAACCGCACCTGAAGAAGTGATGGGCAGCGGCAGATCAGGAAAATTTTTCACTTTTAGTTTATTCTTTTTGATTTTAAACAATCTGACTGATTTTGTGCAGCCACGATCGTTTTCTCCTCCTATTGACACCAATCCCTGTGGGATGGATACCACTGATGCATAGGCTACTGGCTCTGGTAAATGATCGGTGATCATATCAGACCATACATAATGGTTAGGTTTTGACTTTTTTAGGATATAAATCTTATCGTGATATTTCTTCAGGCCTCCTACCCATGGAGGAGAATCCGGGAAATTGGCTCCTCCCGCTATAAATAATTGGTTATCTATGATGCCTGCGATTGGACCAGCTAAGCCAAGGTTAGGTTGCCCCGGGATTTGTGAAGGCAGGTCGGCAATTTTATCCCATTGGAAAGTGTACACTGAATCAGCGTTTGGGAGAAAGGTTTTTTGGGCTGTCATTTCAAATGTCATACATAGTAATATTATGATAAAATGCTTCATAATCAAGATTCTAAAAGCTAAATTCGGTATTGCAGTGGTTTAAAAACATAATGTATTATTTAAGGCATATCATTGAAAATCGGACATCATTTTTTCTACACCAAGATAATTAATATTGCCAAATATACATACGTTACCTAATTTATTGAAAGATTTCCGGATTGGATCATAGGTTCTACAGATTCTAAGCGGGACAAATATTCATATTGCACCATCATGTCAATATCCCGCAACATTATTTTTTAATCATAAATTCACTAAGTAATAATTATTATTGACTTTGAAAATTTTCAAAACCACTATTCTTCAATTTTACCATTAGCTCCTTCTTTTCTGATTCAGAAATTTGTTTTGACGGAAGCCTGACGTATCCACTGTCAATACCCAATTCTTTCATTATAAATTTGGCGGCAGATATAAAACCGTACGGAGCTATCAGTCTGACTATTTCAATGGCTTTTTTTTGCAAAGACCGAGCCTCACGTAGGCGACCCTGATCAAATGCAGCAAACATTTCGTAATACAACAGTGCCATGAAATTGTATGTGCTACCGATATATCCTGTTGCACCTAATGCTCTGCTTGCTAATGCTATTTCATCAATTCCTGCCATCATTTCATACTTACCATCAGATATTGAGCTGGCCATAAAATACTCTTCTAGATCATTATGGGTATATTTGACACCTTTAAGGTTTGAAATCTTGCCTCCTGCTTTATTGAGAAATTCACAAATAGAAATATTGACATTTGTCAACACAGGGATATGGTAGTAATAAAAAGGTTTTGTAGGAGAATAAGAAGCAATTTCAGCACAAACATCTATCAACAACTCTATAGAACTTGGTTTTTGATAAAAAGGGGCGGTCGCTGATATTCCATACACATTGCTAAAACTCCCTGCATGTTCTGACAAATCACAGGCGTCTTTTGTACACAAGTGACCTACAAATACAAATATTTTAAAATCATCATCCTTTACTGCATTTGACCAAGCCTCGAGAGATTGTTTTCTTTCATGTGTGGTCAGATGAAAACCCTCTGAAGTAGAGCCGTTCAGAAAAATTCCTTTAACATTATTTCTTTTTAGGAATGCAAAATAATCATTGATCACTTCATATTTTATTTCACCTTTTTTATTCATGGGTGTATGCGTCGCTGTCACCAATCCATCTATAATGCTCATTTGATTTGACTTTTTATTATATTATTACAATTCTGACTATTTTATAATCATCTCTTGGACGGAGATTTTTTGAAAGTAAAGTTCTTTTGTTCCTTCATAAAGAATACCGAGGGTCTTATCATCCACCATAGTCAAACATGAATAACCATACCCAGCTTCTCCATTGAGCTTGATATGATATTTCTCTGGCCAAGTTTGACCTTCATCCAAGCTCATTTTTATGGTCATATCACTTCTCTTAGAGTGGTGATTAGGATTAGAAAAAAATAATACTCTTTGATTTTGGCCTCTAATGTTTAGTTCGGTACTGATCAAACTGGCCATACAGTTAGGTTCTGTCAACGCTCCATTGGATGACGGATGAACAGTCCAGGTCTTCCCTAAATCTCTTGTCACTGCTACCGCCCTGCCATTAGAGCTACTTTTGTCTGTGCGATTGCGATCATCTCGCATATTGAGCATCAGCGATCCGTCGCTCAGTTCAACTACTTGAGCCTCAGTGGTATTGGATTTCGCCCCAGTGCCTATCTGCCACGTTTTCCCTTTATCATGACTAAATACAATAGTCGAATGACATGTAAACTCTCCACCGTCTAGTGCCTTGGCTCCAATATTGGCTTTAAACTGAGCGGGAAAAACCAAAGTACCATTACTCATGGTTATTCCTTTTCCAGGTCCTTGTAGTAATAATTGCCAATTGGGGTCTTTGATTTGTGAGGTTATGTTTATTGGAGATGACCAAGTAATACCGTCATCTTCACTTTTAGTCAATATAAATTGCCCAGTCTCGTTGGGATTCATTCCTATGCTTGATGCACGCCACAGCCTTTTGTCAGTATTTAGTCCACTCATCCACAAACCCGCCACCCAAATGGTGCTTGTATTAGGGTCATACAATACACAAGGGTCTCCAATACCATTTAGGTTTTGAGGCTTTCCACCCCACTCCCCCATGTCCATAATGACTTTCATAGGTGCCCAGGTTGCACCTCCGTCCACGCTTCTGCTCATTCCTACATCGACGTGCTCCTGTAGATCCGCAGCATTATTGTATCTATTATCATATACAGCGATAAGTGTGCCTTTTTTGGTCGTAACTAAACCTGGAATTCTGTAAGTGTCACAATTATCCTCTCCCTTTTTTCTAATTTTTAAGCAAGGTCTGAAAGTATATGATGTCTGAGGAAGGGCATCAATAGATTTAAAATTTTCAACATGGAGTTTTAATTCAGATATTTTAAAATTTGATTTTAAATCAAGTTCACCTTTTGTGCGAAGTCTGACGGAAAACTTATGTACTCCCTGACCCAATGGCAATTTGCCCTTGATGACATTTTCTTCATTCAGCGAAGTTGTATTTCCAAAAATGGTATTTAGTTCAACTCCCTTATCTGACCCTTGGTAGATGATTTCCAATGAAGTATTACTTTTTTTGTCAAGAGTACCACTCAAGTTCAAAAATATTTTATCCAATTCTATCTCACGATCCTCTGCATTCTCAATGCTAATATCAACGATATTGTGTTCATCCTTATCGCTATATAAAGGAATAGTGTAGATGGAAGACGAAACTAAAGGCAGCTGCATTTGCAGAATTTCATCTTTCTCACAGGATTGACCAGTGACGATAAAATACATCACTGAAAATAAAAATAATCTATACATACAATCAGTATTTATATTAGAGACAGAGCCTAAGTAATATGATTACTTTATAGAAATTTCATAAACGTGAGGTCAAACATATAAAAATTGCCCAACCTCACATTACATTCAATACATCTAATATTCAACAACCATTGAAGCCATCATGGTTCAATCTTTATTTCGGTTTTGTAGTAGGATAGCCAGGAGTCTGATCAACCAATGGATCATTTGTCCATATTGCTGGTTCGATTGGCCACCTTATTTCATGCGCCTGAGTCGATTTATTTAAAACTCCAAATGGATGATTTGCACTCTTAAATACCATAGGATCACTTCCAGATTTCATCCTCATAAGATCATACCAAGCCTTGCCTTCATGTACAAATTCCTTAAATCTTTCTGCAAATATGGCCACTTCATTATTGTCTTTGGTAGAATGGACAAACGGCTTGGGATCAGTACCTGGGGAGAAAGCGCGATCTCTAATCTGCTTGATAAAAGAAGTTGGGTCACTGCCTTCCGCATTAGCAATTTCGGCCAGCATCAATAGCCTGTCCGCCTCACGGTACACTGGCCAATCATCTGAAAAATATCTCTTGTTTGCACTGATCACTCCCAAAAATTTGACCAATGCAGTGTTTCTAATGGTTACAACATAAGGTGGATTGCTGGTTTTATTGACCAGATAATAATCATAAAAAGTAGCATCCCTTCTTTTATCTGTCACATCATAAAGTCTGAATAATTCAAAAGTGTAAGCATACCTTTGGATTATTTGTTGAGAATTGGAGGCTGCGATCATCAACGGATCCACCAATAATGGTCCGCTTGCCAGCGAATCTTTATAATGCCGATTGTCAAAATTAAACGTGGAATAGGTATAAGCACCAACATTTTGCGTCTCTGATTCACCTACAAAATTTCTTAAGGCAAAAATAATCTCTTTATTATTTTTTTGGGAATATGCAAAGACATTTGGAAATGTCGCTTGTAATCCAGTTCCTGTTACAGACTGCAATGCACTTTTTGCTTCTGCCAAATCAGCATTGGTGCTATACACTTTTGCTGACCATAGGAACACATCACCTTTCAACATAGCAGAGGCATTTGGACTCCATTGACTTTTTTCTGTTGGGCTTGCAGTGCCTCCGAAAGATGTCAATGATTTGGATATATCTGCCTTTATAGCTGAAAGCACTTCTGCTTCAGAAGCTCGAGCCTTTCTAAGTGCTACTGGATCTGTGTTGCCATTTAAAGCTTCAGGTTCGAGTCGTATGGGCACTCCACCATATGTCCTTAGGAGATGAAAATAATAAAAAGCCCTGATGCCATAAGCCTGACCTAACAGGTATTTCTTTTTTGCATCGTTCAAAAATGTGATGGCTTCTACTTTCTGAATAAATAGATTGATCTGAAGTATTGGTCCATAAAATCCTGCCCAACTAGAGACTCCCGTTGAGTTTTCACTCAATCTTTGCTCAATGATTGGGAGCTCATTGAGCGAGGTGTTTTGTCTGTCAATATTGCTATAGCCACCACCTCGCATCTCACCAAGTCTCACAAACATAAATTGGTTATCTCTCATCTGTTTGTGGATGCCCACCATAAAATTATTGACTTGAGCTTCATTCTGCCAAAAATTGCCACTACCAAAATAATCTTCCGGGGCTAAATCCAATGAATCTGAACAGGAAGATATTCCCAAAAAGATAGCAAATGTTAATACTAAATATTTTAAATTTTTCATTTTATCTAAATTTTCATGTGTTGATTAATACTGATCAAAAAGTTACATTGGCACCAAAAACAAGCTGTGTAGGTATCGTATAAGCACTGGTTTGGGCGCCTGTTCGTTCTGGCAGATTTAGCATTTTATGAGTGATATATCCTAAATTTTGTGCTGTCACGCTCAAATTTAAGGCAGACATTTTGATTTTTTTGATAAGATAGCCCGGCAAACTATAGGTCAATGTAACTTCTCGGATGGCCAGATAATCCGATGGTACATAAAACATACTCGATGGACGGTCAAAGTTTTTAGTATTGAGTTGATCTGCCCAAACATATCTTGGAAGGGAGGCATTAGGATTTTCCGGTGTCCAGGTATCTTTGACTAAATCTGTCGGATTAAATTCACCTTGTGCTGAGGCCAATGCCCACATTTGCATAAAGTCCTGCTGAATATGCCCTAAACCAAAATCGAACCTAGCTAAGAGTGAAAGTCCTTTGTAACTCACGGTGGTATTAAAACCCCCGGTCCATCTAGGCAATTGTCTTCCCAATGAAACCATATCCCGAGTGTCAATAGTATCATTGTTATCTATATCTTTCCATTTCATGTCACCAAGTTGTGTTGATAGCCATCCACCAGCCAGAGTTAAATTTCTTTCTGCGATAATTTTAGGGCTGGCTACTCTCCTACCCGCAGAACCATTAAACCATACTTGACCGGCAGCCAAATCCGTCTTATTGTATGATGCTAAATCTTCAGGGGTTCTTATAATTCCGTCACTCACAAATCCAAACACTTCACCCCATTCCTGACCTTCCTGAAATCCACCTACCCAGATCAACTGTCCGGTTTTAGGATCGAACACTTGTTGTCCTCCTTGACGATTATTCCCATTTCCATTGAAAGGCAGTTTCAACACAGTATTTTTATTCCATGCTGCATTGGCTCCTATCTGAACGTTAAAATCTTTGCTTCGCAATATGCGGTAAGTGGCTTCCAATTCAACTCCTCGGTTTCTCATACTTCCATTATTCGTACGAATACTTGAAACACCTGACGATGTTGGTAGAAGTACACTTGCTATTTTATCATCAGTAATTCTATTATAATATGCCACTGATGCATTCAATTTGTTATCAAATAATCCGATTTCTGCTCCAACTTCTGTGGTATTTGTCTTTTCCCATTTAAGATTTGGATTTGCAACTCCGGTTTGTAAGAAGCCGATTGTACCTGCATATGCAGTTTGTGAACCAAATGCCCCTTGCAGTTCATAAGTGCCAATACCACCTATGTTACCATTTCTGCCCCAACTACCCCTTAATTTCATATACGACAACCAAGGGCTGAAGGATTTCATAAAATCTTCGTGGTGCATCAACCATCCCACAGAAAATGCAGGGAATACTCCGAAACGATTATCACCCAATAAACGAGAATAACCATCTCTTCTTACCGTAAAGGAAGCTAAATACTTACCTGAAAAGTCATAATTTACCCTTCCGAAAGATGACAGAATCCTTTCTCTGGAGTGATATGAATCTGTTCCTCTGGTTTGTTGTTCTACATTATTTTGGGTTAGCTCCAGATCTTGAAAATTGTCAGTAGGTGCCAATCTTCCGCTTGCAGCCAAACCAGCGTTATAAGCATCAAAATACTCGTATCCGGCCATGGCAGTAAGATTATGTTGCTGAGCAAATGTACGGCTGTAATTGATAATAGCATTGTAGGTCTGTCGAGTGGTTCTGTCGAAAGATGAAGATGAACTCCTATCCCTATTCCATCCGGTATTAGGATTAGTTAAATTCAGTATACCTGTACGAAAATCCTGGTTGAAACTTTCAAAAATTCCTTCATCATACATCAATATGCCATTGACCCTTACAAAAAGATCTTTAGTAAGATTTATATTGAAAGCCTGATTTAAAGTAAATTTATCGGATTGATTTTTCCTTTTGTATTTATCAATATTATAAATAGGATTACCATCACT